>JAQWHO010000258.1 GCA_029249355.1 Thalassotalea sp. | reverse complement strand
AATTTTACCGTTTTTAATTTCGAAGAATAACTGACCACCAAACTGAAAGTTATAGCGTTGTTGATCGATTGAGAATGAACCTCGACCCGCAATATATATGCCATTTTCTACGTCTTTTATGACGTCTTCAGCTGAAATATCTTTTTCATTTGGTTTTAACGATACATTCGGCATACGCTGGAACTGTACGTCTCTCCAACTTTGAGAATAACAACAACCGTGAGATTCTTTTTGATCAATCATATGGACTTGATCTCTTGTCGCTTGATAATTAACCAAGACACCGTCTTTAACTAGATCCCATTGCTTGGTTTTAACACCTTCATCATCGTAACCAACATTACCCAAAGAGTAATCTTGAGTTTTATCAGCAAATAAATTAACGATATCAGAACCATATTGGAATTTTTTACTTTTCCATTTATCTAATGTTGCAAAACTAGTTCCAGCAAAATTAGCTTCATAACCTAGTACACGATCAAGCTCTAGTGGATGACCAACAGATTCATGAATCGTTAACATTAAATGAGCCGGATCAAGCACAAGGTCATACTTACCCGGTTCAACAGACTTAGCTTTCAACTTCGCTTGTAACTGTTTACCGGCAGCTGCAGCATCTTCAATCATGTCGTAGGAGTTTTTATAGCCTACCCCCGCACCTGAAATACGAATTTTGTCTTCTTCTTTACCATCAAGATATTCAAAACCCATTCCTACCGGATTACCTAATCCAGTGCGTTGTTTGAATCCTGATTTGCCAACTGCTGTTGCAAAGAACGGTGCCCATAAACGATGCACATCTTGATCAATATATGAGCCATCAGTTGAAGCAAAATATTTTTGCTCATTCACTAAGAATAAGATAGAGGTAATGTAATTAGCGCCATTTTTTAAAGCGGCATCATTTGCCGAAAGTAAAAGGTCGACTTTATCTTTAATTGGCACTTCTAAAGCATTCTTTTTAATTGGAGTTTGCCAACTAACATCACCAACACCTTTTACGGGTGCTAGTTGTACAGGAACGGTTTGAAACTTAGAATTTGCTTTAGCAACTGCAACTGCTTGCTCTGCCGCTTTAGCAACACTGTCAGGTGTCATATTCGAGGTAGAAGCAAACCCCCACGTACCATTAGCGATAACACGTACACCAATACCGGCAGATTCTGTATTAACAATATTATCAACGCGCGTTTCGCGTGTGGTAACAAACTGATTTAAATAACGGCCAATTCGAGCATCCGCATAAGTTGCTCCTTTAGCTTTTGCTGCGTTAAGTGCAATGTCTGCTAATTTCTTCTTATAAATCACATCCATTGGTTTATCGAGCAATTGTTCTGCAGATACAGCCATACCGGATATAGGTAGTGCTATTGCACCTGCACCTACGCCAGATAACTTTATAAAGTCACGTCTTTCCATCTGAGTTCCCTTTTGTTGTAATAATTTATTATTTTATTAATACTTATAAACAATTAAATAACGTTATATTGAATATAAGATATTCTCTTAGTCTATAACAGGTTATTGAACTCTAACAATAGACAGTTCATCGAAAGATTAACAATATGTTTCAGGAATAATCAGTAAGAAAGGGAGAATAAATTACCAAAAAATTCGTACGAAACTCTTGGTAATTTTATTTGAGAGACAAAAGCCTGGATGTTTAATGGCTAGATATTTCGCAGGGCTAAGCTTAGTTAATTTCAGCTAAATTAAATTATTTTATGAATAACGTCCTGTTTATCTGGCATTGATTCAAGAATTTCAACAGATTTATTATATTGTTCTTTTGCAATATTAGCGCTATCGGTATCACTCGAATGTACACGAGCGATAACATCACCACGATTAACCAATGTGCCGATAGGTAAAATGCGATCGAAGCCAACACTGTGATCTATTTGTTGTCCATTAGCAGAACGACCACCTTTCATGCCAACAACCGCCAAACCAATATCGCGGGTTTGCATTGCATTAATATAACCACTTTGTGGCGCTAGAATATCGACAATCGTATTTGCTCTTGCCATGGAATCCCACGGGTTATCAATAAAGTCATTTGGGCCACCTAACGTTGCAATCATCTTATTAAATAATTCTGCGGCTTCACCTGATGATAACACCTTCTCTATCATTATCATGGCACTGGCATGATTTTCAGCAATTTTAGTGTTCACCAACATCGCACTCGCTAACTGACAAGTCACTTGATGTAATCTTGGCTCGCGTTGTTTACCGGTTAAATAATCAACGGTTTCTTTCATTTCTAATGCATTACCCGCCGTAGAGCCTAATACTTGATTCATGTCGGTAATGATTGCTTGAGTATTAACCCCTGCGCCTTTAGCAACATTGACAATCGACTGAGCAAGCGCAGTTGCCCCTTCAATATTTTGCATCATGGCACCATTACCTACTTTTACATCCATCACTAATGCATCGAGTCCAGCGGCTAATTTTTTCGACAATATTGATGCGGTGATCAAAGGAATAGACTCAACTGTCGCCGTTATATCTCGAATACTATATAAACGTTTATCGGCAGGTGCTAAGTTGTCTGTTTGAGAAATAATAGCAACGCCTAACTCTTTAGTGATACGTTTAAAATCAGCAATTGAAGGTTGAACATTAAAGCCTTTAATACTTTCTAATTTATCAACCGTACCACCGGTATGGCCTAAACCGCGACCCGCGATCATTGGAACATAAGCGCCGCAACTTGCGACGATTGCCGCAAGCATAAAGCTGACTTTATCGCCTACACCGCCTGTAGAGTGTTTATCGACTACGGGCTTATCAAGCTCTGGCCAAGTGATCACGTCACCTGAATGCATCATCGCATCGGTTAACTGTACTATTTCGTCGGTATTCATGCCTTGTTGAAAAATAGCCATTGCCATTGAGCCAACTTGAGCATCATTAAATTTACCGGTAACTAAGCCATCAACAAAATCATTTATGTTTTGTTGAGAAAGGTTTAGTCCATCACGTTTGCTACGAATAATTTCTTGAGGAAGATACATACAATACCTTTTTATATTAGATCTTTAGGGGTGAATGCAGACGGTAAAAGCTCGTTTACTTTCCATGATTTTGATTGTTCTAAATGATTTACGGCCATAATAATTGCTTCTGGCTCAAAGAACTCGACGATGACTTGTCGACATGCACCACAAGGTGGCGTTAATTTTTCTTGCTCAGTATAAATCACTAAAGTTTGAAATTGTTGTTCGCCATTAATCACCGCTTGCGCTATACAATTTCTTTCTGCGCAAACCGTTAAGCCATAGGAGGCATTTTCAACGTTACAACCACTAACGATATTTTGATCTTTAGTTAATGCTGCTGCACCAACATGAAACTTACTATAAGGCGCATAAGCTCTTTCATACGCTGTTTTAGCTTGTTGAATTAATGTTGTTTTTTGTTCATTTGTTACTGTCATATATAGCTACACAATAAAAACCTACCAATTGGTCAACTATAGAGTATTCATTTTAAGAAGTATATGATTTTTGATATAAAAAAGCCGAGAATTAACTCGGCTTTTTGAAGGATAAAAACTTAATTAAAATTTATAGCTTACGCCTACTTTAATTCTCCAAGTAGAGTCAGCAGTATAGAATTTATCATTGCCATATGTACCATCGTCGTTAGGGGTCATAGGGCGGCTGTATTGATATTTTCTCGTATCAGGGTCAATAGTAAATTCTACTAACTCTGTAGTACCAAAATCATTACCGTAAACTTTACCCTTGCTGCTATCGATAAGGTTTAACAAGTTATCAATAGTAAAGTAGAACACACCTTTGTGACCTTCTTTAAACCCTGGTATTTCTTGACGAACACTCAAATCAAGCGTTGTTACCCATGGTGTTGTGTATGTACCTTTTGGTAAATAACCACCCGCATATTTGTCTAAACCAAGTGCGTTGATAGCGCTATAAAAATTCGCTTCATCACTAGCTGAGGTAAACGTTACGTTAGCATCTCCTTGCGTTGGGATATAAGGTAGAAATGAATCATTCGTTGTGCCTGGGCTTAATAAACCATATGGGTCACTAAGTGATCCGCCACGGTTACCATCAGCATATAAGGTTACTGGCTTACCTGATTTGCGTTCAAAGAACATGTTGATGTTCGTGTTGTAACCTTCAAATAACTCAGTTTTATAACCTAGGTTTACGACTAATCTATGCTCTGTTTCAAACGTTGAACGCCCTACTAAAGCTTCATTACGGTTAATTGTTGTATTAAAGCCATAGTTACTAAACGCCGTAGAACTAGTACTGGTATGTGCGTCAGTAATATCTTGGTTAGTATAAGAAGTTGTTAACGATACACCGTTATCCCAGTTTTTGTTTAACACAAAACTAAATATTTTCGAACGCCCTTCTTTACCAGCATTGGTAAGCATTAAGTCAGTAATTGAACCATCTGCGTCATCGTAAATTGTACGACCACCGTCAGCAGTTGTTCCATCTTCATCACCGATTAAACTTGCATCTTTCCAGAAAGCAGTGTTTTCAGATTTCTTATATAAAAACTCTGACGTTAATAAGAAGTCTTCGCCTAAACCTGGAATATCAAAACGGTAATCTGCAGCTAGTTGGAAACGCCAATCAGATGGTAATTTGAAGTTAGGATCGGTGAAGTTAGTACCTGCATAAGTCGTTGAATTAGCGACAGTATCCATGTC
>JAQWHO010000257.1 GCA_029249355.1 Thalassotalea sp. | reverse complement strand
GCTAACATCCACTACAATTCCACAATCAACAAGTGATGTGATGTGATTAATGATGCACTGATTATCTTTCATCGTTATATCAACAACCTGCAGAATCGCTGTGCCGCCATAGTAGCCCATAGCAATGCCACGACCTTGGCCTTTTAATTTTGTTTTAGGCTTATTCCACTGCACCAGTTTTTTAACTTGACCAAGTAAATTCAGATACTTAGGTCTAATATTATTGGAGGTTTCAATCATCCATTGCTGATTTCCATCTAAATCAGGCAGTTTGATCTCTGTTGCCAGTAAATTGGACCTAAAGCTTATAGGGTCATTTTTTAATTGATATGCTAACTCATCAATAAAGCATTCTACACCTAGATTTGTCCGAGCTTTTTGCACCGCCCGCCAAGGCGCAAGATTAAGCGTTTTTTCACGTCGTTGAAATGATAATTCTACATTAGGAATATGGACAAAATATAGATTAAGTTCTGACACCCATTTACCTGAAATTATCGACTGCCATGTATAGCTTGTGATTTCATGTTGTTCATTTAATGTAACGCTAAAACGTTGCACTTCATAATCACTTTGCTGACCACAACTGATCTCTTCTTCACGAGACCATAAATTACGTACAGGTGCGCCAATCTTTTGAGATAAATACGCAGCTTCTAGAGTAAAATCTGGATTATATTTGCGCCCAAAAGCGCCACCTGTAGGCAAAACATTGATAAGAATATTATCTTCGTGAATACCTAAAGCGGTTGAAATAGCATAAGTATCTCTAGCAGGACTTTGTGTGCCTGCCCACAACCGACACTTATCTTTATTCACATCCGCTATGGCATTAAGTGGTTCCATATAATGATGTGCCGTATATGGGCACTCGTAAATTCGACTAAAACGACTCGTTGCATTAACTTTAGCAAGTTCAACATTACCGTGACTGAGAAAAGGAGCAGTGCCTTTGTCTAGCATCGCGATACTTTGCTCTTGCAAACTCTGATTATTATGAAGCGCAATGGAGTGGCGCCACTCAACATTGAGCTTTTTCATTGCATTTAGTGCCGCCCAAGTAGATGTTGCAATCACAGCGACCCCTTCGCGTAGGCTAGCATCGTCTAATGGGTCACCCTTTTTTGCTTTATGAGTTAATGCCATTCTTGGAATTTTTACTATTCGCTCTACACCAGATATTGCAAGTACAGCGTCCTTTTCTATTTTGCTGATAACACCTGATATGGTTGGGCAATGCTTAATTACCGCATACTTCATATTCGGCACAGTCATATCAATACCGTAATGGTGTGCTCCTCTCGTTATCGCTTCATCTAAATAACTATTTTGTCTCTTACCAATGAATCTAAAATCTTTTTTGAGTTTAAGCTGCAAATTTTTCGGCAAAGGTAGATTTGCAGCTAATGGTATTAGATCCCCAAAAGTCAGCGTTTTTTGCGTAAGAATATTAGTGATTAAGCCGTCTTGAAATTGACATTGCTCTGGTTGAATTTTCCAAAATTTTATCGCTGCTTGAATCAATAGCTGTCTTGTGGCTGAAGCAGCTTCCCTCAAAGGTTGCCAAGCCGCCCGAACTGAGCTGCTACCACCTGTGATCGCATAATTAATTTTATGATAAAGTGCTTTAGTAGACGGTTGGTATACAACACTCTCAAGTTCTATTAGCTCTGGCTTTGTGTTCAGCTCTTCTGCCACAAGCGTGCGATAACTTGTACCGACACCTTGTCCCATTTCGAGCTTAGTTAATTGTAATAATATGTGATTATTGGGCTTAATCTCAATGTAACCACAGGGGTTAAAACCCATACTAGATTTTGATAATTCAAGAGCATCTTTAGCTACACCACGAAAATTGATAATCAGACTACCTGCGCCAGTTAGTGTAGATTTAAGAAAGGCACGACGTTTCATAAGCTCAACTCAGTAAGTAATTGTTCATTATTGACCCCCGAAAATAAAATGCTTAGGAGAGGAGCCAGTGTTAGCTAATTTAACTGATTTATTATCTAGGCTGCGCCCAAGAGAAAATAATTAAAAGGCATGAAACACCGCTCATGCTACATTTGCAGATTTTTTCTCATTTAAGAATCGCTCCTTTAAAGCGCTACAGAACCTTACTTATCCAATTCTGTGAGCACTTCCTCTAGATAACTCAAACTTGCAGGAGCAAAGTCAAACCCTTTCCCAGAAGCAGATGGCAATACATTCGAAACAATACCGACTACCTGCTCGTTGGCGTCTAATACAGGACTTCCACTTAGCCCGCGTAACTTTCTGAGATCTAAGTTTGCCATTGCTATTCTTAAATTATTGTTATCATAACCAATAAAACTACCTTGAAAATTGTCTTGCTCACAAGTACTTTGATTCGCATAGGTACAACCAAAAGCAGAAAGTTGCTCTCCTGCTTTAACGGGTGTTTTTCTTAACTTCAGTACCTTGAGTTGAGATTTATTTTCCAAGACTTCAAAAACAAGCCAATCTTTTTGCAATATTTTATTATCAATCGCTTCGTTTATATTTTCATTCAATAGCTTACCAAGCTTTAAATATTGATCAGGTTTTTTATTAGGATGAATACGCCATTCTTTAACATAATTTTCAATAGTAATAGTTTCCATTTCAGGGGTTTTTGCTTCAAACAAGGTATGCTTTACCGTCACGGCATAAAGTTTATTTTTAGCCTGAATGAGAAAGGCATTACCAGCAAATGGCTTACTATAACTTTCATTAAAAAACTGAACATTATTAACGCCCGAGTATTGGACGTTTGTCACCGCTATTGTCGAAAAACTAGCACATAGATATAAACTGGCAGGTAGTAATAATTTGAAAATACGCATACTAAGAAATACTTTTTGTTAGAGATAAATTTATAACGTAAAGTATAGTGAATCACACATACGCCTTGATAAACTCCATTTAAATTTACATTCCCCAAAAATAATATGAGCGATAGTTTGATAAAACTAATGGAGATTTACACCAGAATAATCTGCTTAGCTATCATCGTATTCAATCAAGGAAAAACAACAAGTAATGTACGAGGAAAATGCATTTAATTAACTCGCGTATCAATACAATTTAAAAAATCGAGAGAATGAGTCTATGCCCTCTTCCTTAAACTATTTTATCGTTATATTTATAATCAGCAGCGCATTTTTTACTTCGGCCGTTCAAAGTGAGTCTATCCCCTCAGAAGATCTCAAACAGATATAAGCCAAATACCAAATGCTTTCATTGACGCCTGTTACCCTTGAATTTAATAGTTTTTGGCAACAATTAAACAAGGCTCAAACTAACGATGTAGTAAACAAAACCAAGACGATTGAAGACCTAGAAAAACTCATTCAAACCCATAACGTTAACGGAGAATTATTGCCTTTTTGTCAGCAATTAATGTTAAGTGAAATGGAATTTCAAACTCACTTAGCCAAAGAGCGAATGCAACTAAGCGCAACACTATCTAATAAGGTTTATCAATATACCGGCAGTTTTTTTGACTTACCTAATGGAAAGTCTTGGTATCTGCATTGGCTTAAAAGTTGGTTAATGACTGAGGTGGACCTTGATACGCTAAAGTCGATTGCTCACCAAGAATTAGCTGAGGTAAAATTAAAACGTGCAACGCTTGTTAACTCAAACTTGCCGAAAAACAATCACTTTTTTTATCAAAAAGACCACTTAAAAATAGTTCAGGCATTTAATAACCGTGAACGTACTGTAAATAGAAAAATACAAGATGTATTAGGCGTAAACTTCCAAGCAGACGCTGTAAATATTACAGCATCTAATTTACCTAAAAGCTTTCCTGCTCCAGGGATTTACAATCCTGATACCAAATCTTTCATTTATCATTTACAAACTAATATTTTCCCAGAAAAACAAATGGATTGGCTATTTCTTCATGAAGGGATACCAGGGCATCATTTCCAGAGTGAATATGCGATAAAGCATGCGGCTTGCCCTAAACTCTCAAACCTATCCACCTCTACTGTTTTTATAGAAGGCTGGG
>JAQWHO010000256.1 GCA_029249355.1 Thalassotalea sp. | reverse complement strand
TTTACTTTATTTTTTAAACGAGTACCTGTTTTAGCTTTCGATTGTTTAGCTTTTTGTCGGCTAGATTTCCCCATATATAAAACTGAAGCTTGGAATAATGTGTCAACATCATCATAAAGGATAACGAAGTCTGAGCTGTTGTCGTATTGGCTAAATTTTTCTAAGGTTTTTTTATCAAGTGCTAATGAATTAAAACTTAATAAAGTGATAGCAATCACAAGGATTATATTTTTTATTTTCATTTTACGTCCTGTATGTATTTTAATCTCTTATTTACACTAGCCTATTACGAAGAGTTTCGCAATAGGGCGTTATATATCAATTAATCATTGAAAAATAATGGCTTACATTAGGTTTTCGGGGGAGGTAACAACGAGAGGGGTACAATAAAAAGGTCATAACAAAGCCGATGAAATATTCTTATAGCTTTTGTTATGGCCCATTTACTTTTAACGAGGTTATATTTTTCTTACGTTACTTAGATTAGTTTTCTATTTTTTCTTCATCGTCATTAATGGTTACTGTGCCTTTTCTTAATTCTTGTACTTTCATCATCGCTCGTATTTTATCAAGTTGAGCGTTAGATAATCGGCCATGAACAGGCGCGAATTTGGAAATATTGCTATTCATATGGCCGCTATTTGAGAATGAGACGTCATATTGATCGCCTCCTTTTTTCGCGACAAAAGCATCGAGTAAAGCTGCTGAACTGTTTGCGATGCTGCCGCCATACTTTCTTTCAGTGCCGTATAAGTCTGCTATCTGCCAATTGGTTGTTTCGGTTTCTATTTCTTTTGCAGCCAATAACTTGCTTTTATACAATCTCGTTAAATGTTTTTTTAGGTGATCTCTTAAATCAGCATCAAAGTCTTTAAAAAACATTTTGTTTTGTTCATATAGCTTTGACACTTTAAAAGTGGTCGAGCCATCACTAAAGGTACCGCGATTAGAATTAATGAATAAATCTGCATTGCGTTCTAGTATTTTCCAAACACGTTTACCAGTATATGGTTCTCTTCTGATATCAGGGCTTGCGATATAACCTTGATGAAAACCATAAATTAATAACGGGTCATAACCAAAGTTATGGATAACAATTTGTTTGATGTCATTCAGGCTGATTTTTTCATTCGCAACGACTAAGTGCTTTTGATCAAATAATTCACCTTTTTCGGTCAGTGGTTGAAGATTTTTTTGCGGATATATAAGGATCAATTGCTCTAACAATGAAATGTTGTATAAATTTAACCAATAGGCCAATTGCTCGTCTTTAGAAAAAAATTGCAACGGGGAGTTCGTTGGTAATTGTTCTAAACTCTTTCTTATATTTGTCATTAGTTGTATTTTTTCTGGACTATCAAACGCCTCATAAAAAAAACGGTTACCTTCAAGGTCAGTCAAAGGTTTAATTTTATTCTTTAAGCGAGTGCCTGTTTTAGCTTTAGATTTTGTCGCTTTTTGTCGGCTAGATTTACCCATATATAAAACAGCGGTTTTTAATAAAGCTTCAACATCATCATAAATAATGACAAAGTCTGAACTGTTATCGTATTGACTAAATTTTTCTAAGGCTTTTTCATCGAGTGCTAGCGTATTAAAGCTTAATAAAGCTGCGCTCACTATGACGATTATATTTGTTATTTTCATGTTAACGTCCTGTATATATTTTAATCTTGACAAGTTACGTTAACTTATTTGCTGAGTGGTCGCAATAGCCTTATTTATATCTGATGGCTCTAAATATAAACACTGAATTTAAAGTGTTTATTCTACTTTCACACTTTTATTTTAATAATGTATTGATAACTGAATTGATTAACACCATTTATTGTTAATACTTACTTTGAACACTTAATTTTAAGAGCATTTATTATGTTACGTATCGGACTTTTTTTGCTTACTAACCTAGCTATTATGGTTGTTGCAGGTATCACCCTTAGCCTTTTAGGGGTAGATTCTATGTTACAAAGTAATGGTGTTGATTTAGATTTACGTTCGCTATTAATCATGTCGGCTGTTTTTGGTATGGCTGGCGCGTTTATTAGTTTGTTGATGTCAAAATGGCTAGCTAAACGCTCCGTTAAGTTGGAAGTTATTGAGCAGCCTCGTAATCAACAACAAGAATGGTTAATGCGCACTGTTGCTCGTCAGGCGGAACAAGCGGGGATTAAAATGCCTGAAGTAGGAATTTTTCCACAACAGCAAGCGAATGCCTTTGCAACAGGGTGGAATCGCAATGATGCCTTGGTGGCTGTTAGTAGTGGTATGTTAGAGCGATTTGAAGATGATGAAATTGAAGCGGTACTCGGTCATGAAATTGGCCATGTCGCGAATGGGGATATGATCACGCTAACGTTAATTCAAGGAGTTGTTAATACTTTTGTAATTTTCTTTAGTCGAGTGATAGGGCACTTTATTGATCGTGTCATTATGAAAAATGAGCGTGGGCATGGTATAGGCTATTTTCTAGGTTCACTTTTTGCGCAAATCGTGCTCAGTATTTTAGCGTCGGCTATTACGATGTGGTTTTCGCGGTTACGTGAATACAAAGCAGATCAAGCGGGTGCTCAATTAGGCTCAAAGCAAGGTATGGTTCGGGCATTACAGAGGTTACAAAAAGAGTCACAACAACCTTCTCAAATGCCAGATGAGTTATTAGCTTTTGGTATTAATAGTGGTAAAGGGAATGGTATTCGAGAGTTATTCTCAAGCCATCCGCCGTTAGAAAAGCGTATTGCTGAATTACAGAAAAGTTAACCTGTAGTTATTTTTAGTTATTTTCTGTTTTGCCTGATGTGTTGTGTTTGTTACTTAATAGTTAGTACTACACAGTAAAAATAAACACTCAACATCAGGCAAATAATCAGATGTTACTTTTGTTGTTTAATCCAATCTTTTGTTAACTCTTCTAATAATGCTAAAGGTAA
>JAQWHO010000255.1 GCA_029249355.1 Thalassotalea sp. | reverse complement strand
CGCTTTTGCACCTTCACCCATAGCAATGACTATTTGTTTGTAAGGGACTGTTGTTACATCACCCGCGGCGAATATTCCTGGTTCTGTTGTTTGGCACTTTTCATCAATTATAACTTCGCCATGCTGAGTACGTTCTACTACACCTTCGAGAAAACTACTATTAGGTAACAAACCGATTTGCACGAATATGCCTGATAATGCTTGCTGTTTAATGTCGCCAGTAACTCGATTTTCATAAGCTAGTGCAGTGACTTTACCATCTTCAGCAATCACTTCTTTGGTTGCTGCGTTTTTAATGATGGTGATTTTCTCATGTGCTTCGGCTTTTTCAACTAATATTTGATCCGCTTTCAGTTCAGGTAAAAATTCAAATACGGTGACATGATTGACCATACCAGCTAAATCAAGCGCGGCTTCAATACCTGAGTTTCCGCCACCTACTACGGCAACATCTTTTCCTTTAAAGAAAGGGCCATCACAATGTGGACAATAAGCGACACCAGAGCCTACATTCTCTTTTTCACCTGGTACGCCTAACTCACGCCACTTTGCCCCTGTGGCAACAATAATGGTTTTCGTTTCAATCACTTCACCACTTGAAAGGTGTAATTTTTTCGGTGCATTTGGATTTTCTGCAGATTTTTCTATTTTATCAACACGTAAAAACTCTTTGATGGTGACATCATAATCATTTAGATGTGCTAACATATTGCCTGTTAATTCAGAGCCCGTTGTTTTCGGTACTGAAATTAAATTTTCAATGCCAACGGTATCTTTTACTTGCCCGCCGATTCTGTCTGCAATCATGGTAACGTTTAAGCCTTTACGCGCCGCATAAATAGCTGATGCAATACCAGCAGGGCCACCGCCAATTATAGTGACATCTTGTAGCGGTAATGCTTCTGTATCGTCGCCGCCACCTTGGTTAAGAATATAAGGGAAACGTTGAATTAATTTATCCACTAACTGTGCAGTATCAATTTTACCATTGGCAAATAATTCACCATTTAAGTAAACACTTGGCACACCTTGAATATTCCTATCGCTTACTAGTTCTTGAAATAAACCCCCATCGATCATTTCGCTACTAATGTGCTCATTTAGAAAAGCAAATTGATTTAATGATTGCACGACGTCAGGACAGTTATGACAACTTAATGAAATAAACACTTCAAAATGTAAAGGTTCTTTGATTTTTTTCACCATATTACTCAAGGTATTATCAAGTTTATGTTCAGTACCTGAAGAGTGTAATATCGCTAAAATTAGTGAGTTAAATTCATGACCACTTGGGATACCTGAAAAGTGAATACCATTGTTTTTTCCTTCCACCTCTAAATAGAAGGTGATTGGGCTACGTAAATTATCATCACGCTCAATCAGGCTTAAATTGTCTGATACTGAGCATAATTGTGTTAAAAATTCGACTAACTCTGTGCGCTTTGCGTGTTCACCAGTTTGCAGAACTAGTGCTACCTTGTTAGTCATATTTTGTGTGTATGTTTTTAATGCGTTTAAAATATCGTTGCTTAACATAGTATTACCGCTCTTATGTGTTTAGTGAATAATGGATAAAAAAGGCGAGAAAGGAATTTCCCTGTTCCCGCCAATACAAAGGAGAGTTTTTTATAGCAATTGCTATTAACTAACTTAAATTAACGTTTAGTTGTTTTAAGTTAGATTTTTCCTACTAAATCTAAGCTTGGTGTTAATGTTGCTTCACCTTGTTCCCAAGCTGCAGGACATACTTCACCGTCGTTTTCGCGAACATATTGCGCGGCTTTAACGTTACGAACCATATCTTTTGCACTCCGGCCAATACCACCCGCGTGAATATGAGCAACTTGAATAACGCCGTCTGGATCTGCTAAGAAAGTACCACGGTGAGCCATGTGGTCTTCTTCAATCATTACGTCAAAACCGCGAGTAATGTTGCCTGTTTGGTCGCCGAGCATTGGAAATTTAATTTTACTAATGGCGTCTGAAGAATCATGCCAAGCTTTATGAGAAAAGTGTGTATCTGTTGATACTGCGAAAACTTCAACGCCTAATTGTTGTAATTCTTCATATTGGTTAGCCATATCTTCTAATTCTGTTGGGCATACAAAAGTAAAGTCAGCAGGATAGAATAAAAAGATTGACCATTTACCTTTAACGCTGTCTGAAGTTACTTCAACAAATTCACCGTTATGGAATGCTTGAGCTTTAAATTCTGGGATTAATTTGCCTATTTGAGCCATGATGTTTTTCCTCTTTATTTAAAATTAATTTGTTTTCTTTAGTTTTGTTTTGAAAGCTTGTTTGCTTTCGATGGAGCTATATTAGGTTTTATTTTTCGATAGGTAAATTTGATTAAATTGAATTCAATGTTCTGAAAAATTGAATTATTAATGCTATGATTATTTCAGTGTTATTGAGAGAGCAGAAAAAATGATTTCATTAAAGCAACTACATTACGCACTTGCCGTTGAAAAAAACCTACATTTCAAGAAGGCCGCTGAAGCTTGCAATGTTTCACAGTCAGCCTTGAGTACAGCGATTACCGAGCTAGAGAAGCAGCTAGGTATGACGATATTTGAACGTAATAATAAAAAAGTGTTGGTTACTGATGAAGGACATGTGGTTCTTAGTAAAGCTAAACGCGTTAAATTAGAAGTAGATGAACTGTTACAGCTTGCTAGCGCTGATCAAAAGCCTTTCTCTAATACTATGACCATTGGTGTTATTCCTACTATCGGTCCTTATTTATTACCTAAAGTGCTACCTGAAATAAGGAAAATATATCCTGAATTTAAATTAAAAATCATTGAAGAACAATCACATGTCTTAGTTGATATGGTTAGAAATGGTGACATAGATTCTGCAATACTCGCACTGCCTTTTGCCATTGATGGTTTGATGAGTTTTGAGTTTTGGCAAGAAGACTTTTATTGGGTTAGCCATAAAGATGAGTGTTCAAGTCAGCTACAAGAAATTACCAGTGAAGAGTTAGAAATAGAAAAATTAATGTTACTTAAAGACGGGCATTGTTTGAAAGATCACGCTTTAGCCGCTTGTAGTCTACAAAATAAAAAACAAAATTCTGACTTTGATTCGGCAAGTTTGCATACATTAATTCAAATGGTGGCGGGCAAGCTTGGCAGTACCCTTGTACCTCAAATGGCGCTTGATCAATTAATTTATACCGAATCAGAACTGCGTGCTATTCATCTAAACGAGCCAGGACCGCATCGCAGAATTGCCTTAATCATTCGACCTAATTATGTAAGAACCAAAGAAATTACCTTATTGAAAGATATTTTCCACGATGAGTTAATGAAAAAATGTATTGTTTGATTCTTTTGAAATGATAGTTGTGAAATGATTGTTTAGTTATTATTAGCTTGTGTGATGTTCTGTTTTTCTAAACGTCATTATAAGTTTTATGAAATTTACAAAGCATTGGTTGGTTGTCATTATTACTATCAGTTAAACGATACTACAACTTAAATAAAAGAATCACTTAAGCCTAGAGGGTAATATGATGACAAACATTATTAACAACATTAAAGCACTTATGAATGTAAGCCAAACCAGCGAAGTAAGTCAGAGCAATGAAACCAATGAGCAGTCAATAAAATGTAACTATGCTAATGACTACTATGGCGATCAACTTTGTCGCTAGTCTCAGAACGCGTATCGCTTGTTTTAGCTATTGATGATTAATTTCGAAAAGCTATAGAGGTTAGAGAGTTAACTCATACTTTGTGTTAACTCTCATTATTACTTACCTATAAACAGAACTGTTTTATTTCAAATAAGTGTAGCCGTTCAGGCAATCTTCATAAAAATCAATTAAGTGAACACCTTCTCGAGGTTTTATTTTTCCTCGCTGTATTTGTTTATCAATTTCTTTTTTAATCATTTGCGCCATAATTGCGGGTGTATATTGCATGGTAGAAAGTACGTGCTCTACTGATGAACCTTTGATGACTTCTTCAATATAAAAGTCTTTAGGGTCATCGTCATAACTGACAATGTGTACTTCATTTAATCGACCAAATAAATTGTGCATATCGCCCATCACATCTTGATAAGCACCGGTTAAAAATAAACCGATAAAATAGTCTTCGTTATCAATCAATTTATGCAAAGGAATATTTTTAGCTACTGTTTCATCGCCAATAAACTTATCTATTTTTCCATCACTATCACAGGTGATATCTACTAAACTACATTGTTTAGTAGGCTTCTCGTTTAAACGTGAAATAGGAACAATTGGCAATACTTGATCAATCGCCCAAGAATCTACCGCTGATTGAAAAACAGAAAAGTTGGCAAGATATTGTGAAGATAGCATCTCTGAAATATCGTTAAGCTCTTCTGGTATAAAATCTAAATCATGTAAATGGCTTTGAATATTATTAAGAATTCGCCAGTACATTGTTTCTATTTTTGCGAGTTCTTCAAGAGTAAAAATTCCGAGTTTAAAGGCACTTAATGCTTGCTCTTTTAGTTGAGCGATATCGTTATAAGTTTCATGAAAGTTATCTGTTGTTAAATCGCTTTCAAGCTCACGCATATTACTGACAATAATATGCTCACCAGTCGCTTTATTGGTGTTGAATTTTTTACCGTTGGGTTGAATTTCACCAATTACTTTAGTTACCACGCATGAATGATGGGCGGTCATTGCTCGACCACTTTCGCTAACAATATTCGGGTGGGGAACTCCTGCAAGATCGCAACTTTGTTTAAAACCATAAACAATATCAGATACATATTCTTCAAGGCTGTAATTACATGAAGAATCATTGGTTGATTGAGAACCATCATAATCAACCGCGAGCCCGCCACCTACATCAACATATTGAAGCGGTACACCTTGTTTTATTAATTGGGTATAAACAATTGACGCCTCTTGAACCGCTTCTTTAATGGCGCGAATATCGGTTAACTGACTGCCAATATGAAAGTGTAAAAGCTTGATGGAGTCTTCAAAGCCTTCTTTTTCGAGTAAAGTTACCGCATTGATAATTTCTGCAATGCTTAAACCAAATTTAGCGCGTTCACCGCTAGAACTTTCCCATTTACCACGACCTTTAACCATCATTTTTACGCGTAAACCTATAACTGGCTTAACGTTCAGCTCTTTAGCCAATTCAACTAATTTGACTAACTCTGTGAATTTCTCGATAACAATGACAATTTTACGATTAATTTTTAAACCAAGTAATGCTAGGCGTAAATACTCTTCGTCTTTATAACCGTTTAAAATGGTAAGTGAATTTTTATTGGTGTTATAGGCAAGCGCAGCAATTAATTCAGGTTTTGAACCGGCTTCTAAACCATAATCAAAGCGCGCACCCGCAGAAACTATCTCTTCAATCACTTCACGCATCTGGTTCACTTTTACAGGAAATACGCCTAAGTATTTACCTTCGTATTGTGCTTCTTCAATAGTATGGCGAAAGGTTTTATTTAATAGTTCTACTTGCGATCGCAAAATATCATGAAAGCGAATAACCGCGGGGAACTGAATGCCCATTGATGACATTTCGTCAATAATTTCACGTAAATCTATTTTTAACTTAGGTTGATCATAGCGAGGAATTGCGTGTAAGTTTCCGTTTTCACCAATTTCAAAATAGCCATTACTCCATCTGTTCACACGATAGATTTGTTCTGACTGTTCGATAGACCAAGCGTTACTTGGGGTTTTTAAAGAATTAGCTTTATTCACTAGGGTTTTCTCTTGCGTTTAAACAAATTAACAGCTCTCGGACTACTTTGGCGGCAAACACATCACTATTGCCTGTGCTGTCAATTTCGGGTGATAGCTCGACAACGTCGCAGCCAACAAAATTTTTGCTCATTAATATTTTGCACAAGCTAACAAATGAATGAAAATCTTCTCCGCCAGGCTCAGGTGTGCCAGTGCCAGGAAAGTAGCTTGGATCAAAGTAGTCTAGATCTAACGTCAGATAAATAGGGCGGTCATCAGCTATTTCAGTCACTGACTTTAGGAAGTCTTGTCGCGATAACTTTATCGTCTCGTTCTTGTGCATCCATTGATATTCTTCTTTAGTGCCAGAGCGAATACCATATTGAATTAATTGATGTTCATCACCAAAATGATCGACAACTCGACGGATGATAGATGCATGAGAATAATGAAAATTAAGGTAACCATCACGTAAATCGGCGTGCGCATCTAAGTGCAATACTACTAAATCAGGGTATTGTGCTAAATAGGTTTTTATCGGCCCGTATGAAATTGAATGTTCGCCACCTAAAACAATGGTTTTAACGTTCGATTCTTTTAAATTAAGGTCAGAAAATAAGGTACAGAAATCATCCGTTGCACGTTGCCATTGTTGCTCAATGTATTCATGCTCATTATCACTAGCTGCAATAGGTTGCGTTGATAAATTACCTAAATCAACAAAACTTATTTCAGCGATGTCTTGGTCTAAATAGGGCGAGTATGACTCAATACCGTCAGAAACAAACCTTAAAGCGTTTGGCCCTGCTTTTGTTCCTTTACGAAAACATGCGGTGCCGTCAAATTCAAAGCCAAGTATATGCGTGGTATTGGCATAAATAGCTTGTGCATCTGTTGCGCAATTAAATTCGTCTGCAACTGAGGTTAACTCAATGCTAATTTCTTTTATTTTCTTCATGAATGTGAGCACGGTAAAAATTTCGCCAATTATCCAAAAAAAATCACTAAAGTATAGTTTTATTTTGCGTAAAATAGCGAAAATTTCAGATCTGATAAATTGAACGAGATTTGTATGGTATTTAAACGATTTTGCATTATTATTGATTGAAAAACTTTTTTTTATTCGTACAATAGCCGCCGCTATTTTTTATGCTTAATTTTTTTATTTTTAGGCTCGTTTTAAGGATTTACTTTTGTTTTTTGAAGGCTCTGAAAAAAAAGCTGAAGTGGTTGTGAATAGTCAAAACCTTTCACTACTTAACGATATCAGCAACACATTTTGGCAAGAACTTGTTGAATGCTGCAATGCGCAAATTTTATCTTCGATTGAAAATGAGCACTGTAAAGCGTTTTTACTTTCTGAATCGAGTTTATTTGTTTGGCATGACAGATTTCTTATTTTAACTTGTGGCGTTACGCAATTAGTTAAATCGGTTGAATATTTTATTAAAAATATTCAAGCAAAAGACATTGCCCATGTTACTTACCAACGCAAAAATGAATATTTTTCAAACGCTCAGCTGAGCTCGTTTGGTGATGATATTCATTTGTTATCGCAATATTTAACCGGAAAAGCCTACCGATTTGGTGAAATGTATAGTCATCATAATTATGTATTTCATCAAGATAACGGCTTTCAAGCGCAACCCGATGATATTACTTACGAGCTTTTGGCGTATCAAATTAGCGAAGAAGCGTCGAAACTATTAACGACTCACGGCTTAAGCGCAGAAAAAATTCGAGAGTTTTTCTGTATAGATGACTTGTTACCAGACTTTATAATTGATGATTTTGTTTTTGATCCTTTTGGCTATTCACTTAATGCTATTAAAGGTGAGGACTACTTTACCATTCATGTTACGCCGCAAGCCGGTAGTAGTTATGTGAGTTTTGAGTCGAGTTTAGATTTAATTACTATGGCGGCAAAGATTATCGCTATATTAAAACCAGCTTCTTTCGATTTATTGGGCTTTAATGACACCGAATTTGCTGACAAAGTGAATGTTGCAATAGATAAACCTTATATAAGTAATTCATTAGTCAGTAAAAAGCTCGACAATGGTTACTTTGTTTGTTTTGCTAATTTTATTACCCCTGAAACATATTATTCATCACCATTTGAGCTTGATTTAACGGGAGAAAGCCATGCACTCTGATTTATGGGTAGAAGAAAAATTTTCTGACTTTTTAGGTTTACGTTTTAAAGTGGAGAATGTGCTTTTCTCTGGTAAAAGTGAGTTTCAAACTGTTGATGTTGTTGAAACGAAAGGTCACGGAAAAATGTTACTGAACGATGGTTTGATCATGGTAACAGAACGTGATGAATTTGCTTATCACGATATGATCACTCACTTGCCATTATTTGTGCATCCTGATCCTAAAAATGTTTTGGTAATCGGTGGTGGCGACGGTGGAACGGCTAGAGAAGTGATCCGCCATAACGGTGTTGAAAAGTGCACTATGGTTGAAATTGACGCTATGGTAGTAGAAGCCTGTAAAGCACATATCCCTCAAACAGCGAGTGCTTTAGATAATCCTAAAATTAATTTGATTATTGGTGATGGCGTGCAATTTGTGAAAGACACACAAGAGAAGTTTGATGTGATTATTGTTGATAGCACAGACCCTATTGGACCTGCTCAACCTTTATTTGGTGAAGCATTCTACCAAGACGTTTTTAACTGCTTGACTGATGATGGTATTGTGGTTTCGCAAGGTGAATCATCATGGTATGCGATGGACATTCAGCAATCTTTACTTGGAGTATTAAATAAAGTTTTCGATCAATGTTTTTTATATAGCTTTAGTAATTTAACGTACCCGGGCGGGTTATGGAGTTTTACCTTTGCGACGAAAAAATATCATCCTATTAATGATTTTGATCCGCAACGGGTGACGAGCAGTGGTTTAACGTTTGATTATTACAACCAACAATTACATACAGCTGCCTTTGCTTTACCAAGCTTTGCTAAAAAAGGTTTAGAAGGCTTAATACTTAATGAATAGCTAAGGGCTCAGCTAAGGAATTAGTTGAAAAGTTAGCTAATCGCTGGCTAACAAACTTATTATATTTAGTTTATTGATTGTTGTGATAAATTTGCTGATTGAATCGATGAGTGACATCGTCTCTCGATAAACTAAATATATAATGTCGCTTTCATTTAAACCGATATTTTGGTTTGTTTGCTATATTTAATATTTCTTCCCCTCTTAAATTAACAACTTTAAAGCAGTATAAAAGGGTGTAATAAATAAATCATGCAGAAGTTACTTCAATCTATTCTACCTTTTGAATCACCGCAAAACTTTGAAGATGAAAACACTCATCTGCGCTATATTGACTGGGATAAGCCTTCACGACAAATTCAAATTTTCGCTATTACCGCATTAACCGCGCTGTTATACGTTATTTTTACTTTTCTTGATAAGTCTTGGGCACCGGTACACGTGCAACTATTAATGATGAAGTTGCATTTGTTTGTCATTGTTCCCTTATTACTTACCATCAGCTTTTTGGCATATAAAAAGCGTTTTTATGATTTTGTGATGCCTCTTTTGGCAATTTATCCCATTATTTCTATTTCTTGTCATGCCTATATCACCACTAAACTCACAAACTTCGGACCACTTTTAATCGAAGGCTATTTAGGTGTTTTTTGGATGTTTGTTATTTCAGGATTGACGTTTAGGTACGCTATTATTAGTGCTTGTATTTCTTCGGCGATTTTACTGATTCCTTCTTATTTTTTTATAAGGCCATTTGATATTTATGTCATGCATGTGTTTTGGATTTCATGCAGTTTTTCGTTCGGCTTTCTAGGCGCATTAATTTTTGATAGGTCACGAAAAGCTATATTCATCAGTCAACAAGACTTACATCACTTAGCGATAACCGATCCGTTAACGGGAATTTTTAATCGTAATCAACTCAATAAAACTGTTTCTCAAGAAATAGGACGTGCTCATAGGTATGAAAAAACGTTTGGCTTTTTAATGATTGACGTTGATCATTTTAAACGTATTAACGACAACTTTGGTCATGATGAAGGTGACAACATTTTAAAAAGTATTGCGCGATTATTGTCGAGATCGCTACGAGAAAATGACACGTTAATAAGATGGGGTGGAGAAGAGTTTGTCGCTATTGCTGTAGAAATTGATGAAGAAAATTTAACGCTATTGTGTGAAAAGTTACGTCAAAAAGTTGAAGGTATGCATTTCGATTCTGTTGGTCAGGTTACTATTAGTATTGGCGCAACGTTATTTAGCAATAACGACTCTCAAGATGAATTACTTGCTCGCGCGGATAAAGCACTTTATCAAGCTAAAGCGAAAGGGCGGAACACCTCTGTTTACTCAAAGTAAGTTTTACATTTCGTTTGCTTAAACTTCATCGCATTAACGGCTAGAAGCTGTTAATATCGCGCCAATTTTCAAATCACCTAATTTTGTTTAGGAATACACAATGTCGAAATTCTTTTTTAAAGGCACAATTGATGTCATGGGCAAGTATGGTCAAAGCGGTTATAGCCCTAAACGCAATGTTAAGTTAGGTAGTGAGGCACATCCTTTAACGTTAATAGTGAAAACAGAACAGCGTAAAATAGAAGTTGAAGCTATTTTGAAAGAACACAAATTATTTGGTGCTGTTGACGTAAATGAGAATGAAGAAGAAAATATTCTTGAGTTAGACGCAGTCTTAAATAAACCTAAAACACAACGTTTTGAAAAAGTGCCTGAGCGTAATGCCCCATGTTCATGCGGCAGTGGTAAAAAATATAAAAAGTGTTGTGGTTAATCTTTATTAACACTTTTATAATCTCATTGTTTAATGCAGTAACAATGCCTTTAAAAGGCATTGTTCACAGTATCAGTAGATTAATCTTGAGCAATCTTCACTCTAATTCTATTATTTGCAACTCGGGTTTCATGTAACGCTGAAAGTGCTGCATTTGCTTCTGTTTCATTTGGCATAACAACAAAGCCAAAGCCTTTTGATTTACCTGTTGCTTGATCTAACACTAAAGTGCATTCATTTACTGCGCCATGTGCTGAAAATAAAATACGAATTTCTTGTTCTGTTGTTGATCGTGAAAGGTTGCGAACTAATAATTTCATGGTAAACCATTTAATTTTGAATAATGATGCATTATCTCAAGTTATTCGCTTGATACCAAGTTATTCGTGAATGTAGATGTGAATCAATATTCAAGACAAGGTTAATCTGATATTTAAACGAAAAGTAAACGATAAACTTTTGATTTATTGGGGCGTTTGCTTTTAAATAGCGTTCTCTATTTGATTCTTTGGTTTTATATGCTTTTTTTCTTCGCCATTTTCTTAGGTGCTTTTTTACTTTTTCAAGTTCAACCATTAATTGCTAAAGTTATTTTGCCATATTTTGGAGGCGGAGCTGCAGTTTGGACTGCATGTTTGCTTTTCTTTCAAGCCTTCTTATTACTTGGGTATTTATACGCACATTTATTGTCAAAAATTGGCGACTTTAAAAAACAAGCGTTGATACATGCTGCATTATTGTTGATCAGTTTATGGTTGTTACCGATAGGCGTTTCATCTTTAGAAACGGTTTCATTAATCACTAATACTGAAAATTTGCCCTTAATCAATGTGCTAATATTGTTAGCAACTTCAATTGGCTTACCTTATTTTATGCTGTCTTCAACCGGGCCGTTGGTGCAGCATTGGTTTAGTTTAGTGAACGAAAACAAGCTGCCATATAAACTTTATTCTTTATCCAATTTAGCTTCTTTAATTGCCTTATTAAGTTTCCCTTTTTTAATTGAACCGTTTTTTACTGGGGAGCAACAATCGTTTTACTGGTCAGTAATGTACTTTATTTATGCTGTAATAATGTCGGCATTAATGTTGAAAATAAAGCCGTTAATTCAACAGTCGAAAAATATTAATACCTCAGAAATTACTAATAAAGCTGAAGCAGACAATACCAATAAGTATTCTCAATTAATGCCATTGTTATGGTTAGGCTTTTCAACGCTCGGCGTAGTGTTATTAGTGTCGACGACTAATGCGTTAACACAGAATGTTCCACCGGTACCTTTTTTATGGATTTTACCGCTGAGCTTATATTTACTCAGTTTTATTATTAGTTTTCATAGCCCTAAATGGTATGTTCGTTGGTACTGGTTTGCGTTATTTATTTTAACGGCCTTTATCGCATTATTTATGTTTTTCATTGGCTCACAGTTTGATATTACTTCGCAAGTGGTGATTTATTCGAGCATTCTATTTTCAGCTTGTATGCTTTGTCATGGAGAATTAGCTCGGCTTAAACCTGATATATCTAAACTCACTTTTTATTATTTAACAATATCATTTGGTGGTTTTCTAGGCAGTGTATTAGTGGCGTTTGTCGCACAAAATATTTTTACGCAATTTTTGGAATTCCCACTGGCTATCGTCAGTTTATTTATTCTATTTTCATGCGCTGTCTTTAGTGAAAATAAGCACTTTGATAAATTATCTGTTATCAGTTTTTCTCTCGCTGTACTTTGCGGTGTAGCGTTATGGCAATTAAATCAGTTATATGTGAAAACAGATGTGCACAGTGTACGTAACTTTTACGGTATTTTAAGTGTTAAAGACGTGGAAATTAACGGCAATAAAGAACGTCGATTAATTGATGGCACTACTTCACATGGCACACAATCTCTTATGCCAAATTCTGCGCATATACCTATGAGTTATTATCGCGAGAATACGGGCGTTGCAATTGCACTTGAACAATTAGGCTCGATTAATAAACAAAATAAGCAACCTTTAAATGTTGGGTTTATCGGTTTAGGTGCCGGTACGCTTGCCGCCTATGGAAATGAAGGTGATAAGTATCGTTTTTATGAATTAAATCCCGCGGTTGTTGATGCAGCGAATCATTACTTTAGTTATTTAAAAGACTCAAAAGCGGATATTGAGATAGTGATTGGCGACGGCAGAGTTTCACTAACGAAAGAGCTAACAGAAGCGAATGAGTTCACAGCGAATACCACAGGAAATTTTGATCTTTTAGTGATCGACGCTTTTTCTGGCGATAGTATCCCACAGCATTTACTCACCACTGAAGCGATGACGTTGTATTGGCAACATTTGAAAGATGATGGTGTTATCGCCGTACATATCTCTAATACACATTTGAATTTATTACCTTTGATGCAAGGAATAGCACAACAAAGCTCAAAAGAATTGGCGTATTTTAAAACCAAAGCGCAAATAGAAAACGGACACGATACTCAATGGGTGTGGTTAACGAATAATAAAGTATTACTAAAAAGCTCGATAACAAAAGCATATCGTACCGAGCTTATCGATAATGACGAAGTGGTTATTTGGACTGATGACTTTAGTCATTTGCTTTCTGTATTAAAGTAGAAAAATTTACTTAATAAAAGGAAAGTAACATAGTTAAATATTTAGCTTTTATGTTATTGAACTATTAGGTTACTAAGTAAAGTTGAAAGGCGACAAATGTAAGAATTAACGCAATACTAAAATCAAATATTTGCCAGCGAACCGTTGAATTAAGTAGCACTTTTAATTTAGGGGAAAATATAACTAAACTACTAAACCAGATTATTGACCCTACACAAGCGCCTAATGCAAATTGAGCAGGGTTTTCCTGTAATGCGCCAATGCTTCCCAGTAAGAGCACTGTATCTAAATAAACATGCGGATTTAATAAGCTAATGGCTAAAGCCGCTAATGCAGTTTTCCACCAGGTTACTTTTATTGTGTTTTCTAGCTTTAAACCAGAAGTCCCTTTTATTGCTCGCCTTAACGAACCATAAGCTAAGTAAGCTAACATCGCTATACCTCCCCAAGTAAACCAAGGGAGTAATTCGGGTAACCATTGTTGTAATTCGCTTGCCGCGTAAACGCCAATAATAATCAAACTTGCATCACAAATAATACAAACTAAGGCAATGACTAAACGATTCGCTCCTGCCATACATTGACTTAATACCCAAATGTTTTGAGCGCCAATGGCAATAATTAAACTTAAACCAAGCATGATGCCAGACAAAAAAGACATGTTTTTCCCTTCATTTCAAATTATTAAGTAGATTAATAATCGAGTATTTCGGTAATGAATTGCAGGATAAGGACAAACTTGTTATAAGTAAAATTAATATAATTAATGATACATGAGAAATAATCATGATTGATTATCAATTACTTCATGCTCTTTCATCCATCGTAAATGAAGGAGGATTTGAGAAAGCCGCTAAAAAATTATTTATCACCCAATCAGCGGTGAGTCGGCGCATTCATCAGTTAGAGTCAGTGCTGGGTGAGCCGGTATTAATTCGAACCC
>JAQWHO010000254.1 GCA_029249355.1 Thalassotalea sp. | reverse complement strand
GTTACATCAGCTATGGCAACGGTTTTTTCGCGCTAGGTATGATTTTAGTGCAAGCATTTAACGGCGCAGGAGATACCATGACACCAACAAAAATAAATTTTGTTTGTTATTGGTTAATTCAAATACCCGTCGCCTATGGCTTAGCTAAATGGTTAACGCTTGGTCCAACGGGTGTATTTTTAGCTATTACCATTGCGCAAAGTATATTTGCTTTGATTGGCTGGCAGGTATTTAAAAAAGGTCAATGGAAACTTCAAAGGGTTTAAGTAGACTTATTGAATCATGAAAGTTAAAAACTAAAAAGCTCAGATCAAATATCTGAGCTTTTTAAACAATTCATTCAAAACTAGAGTTAATTCTTTCTACTCAACATGTACTTAGCAGCGGCTAAACGTGTTTCTTCGTCTAAGTAATTTTGTGGAGGCATTTCAGGGTAGTCTTCACGTTTTTTCGTTGGCTTAGCAATATAGTCAGCAATACCTTGTGGGTTTTCCATATATAGCGCTTGAATAATTTGTACTGGAGGACCAATCATACGACCAGTATAAGTATGACAACCCGCGCAAATGCCGTTGTAAACAACTTTGCCACGCTCAGATGGGTCAATAACTCGTGGAGCAACAGGCTCATCTAATAAATAACTAACAATTGAGTCTGTGTTAGTGAAATCACATTCTTTCCAGTTGTTTACACCAATAGTAACATATCGATGACGATTAATAATACAGCTGTCTTTTGTTGCTCCTACACGAATAATATCAGGCTGACCTTGTTTGAATTCAGTTAACATTAAGCCTTTAATTTCATCAATGGTGTCATAACCATTATTCATCATTAGGTTATCTAAAATCATCACGCGATCTGGCGCGGGATCAGACTCAGGATCTATTGTCGTATTAGGGGCATTGTTGTGGTCGGTAATTAAAATACCTGCCGTTTTATTGTTGGTTATGATATTACCTTCAACAACTACATCATCTGCAGCCATAATCAAAATACCGGTACCTGCAGGAATTCCACCTACTGTCGAGCCCGGAGCACCAAAGTTTGCTGTATTGTTGTCAGTAATAAAATTATTACGAATGATCACATCATATGTGGTTTTAATCGGTAAACCTGGGGTAATAAACGCTAAAATACCGCCGGTATTATTATGAACGTAGTTATCTTCAACAACGGCATGACGCGAATTTTCAATTTCGATACCAGCAACACTGTCAAATACATCATTGTATGCAACATGAATATTATCACTCATACCTACGTAAATAGCCGCATCTTCAATGCCCGAAATAATGTTGTATTCTACAACACCATTTTTACCAAGTTGCGGAAATATTCCGTAAACCCCGGTATCAACAATAATGTTATTACGAATTTCAAAATTATTACCCGCCTGCCCCATAATGGCATTGCCTTTATAATTGGTAATCACTAAATTTTCGACAATAAAGTTATTACCAGAATATAAAATCGCGTCATTAAGCTTTTTTTCGCCGTCTAAAGTTGCGCGTTTACCTTCTTGAATAACACCAATAATGCTGATGTTATCTTTGTCGATATAAACAGTTTCATGATAAGTGCCCGGCATCACTTGAATGGTATCGCCTGGATTAGCGCCTTGCACAGCATCCATAATCGACTCGCCATCATTCACAACATGCGTTTCGCCAGCAATGCTTCGGTCAGCAACTTCACTTTTATATCTCACTCGAGTAGAAGCTGTCGCTCCAGTTGCGTCACTGTCAGCAGCTTTATCGTAACCACCGCCATAACTTGCGCCACCCGAACTTTTAGTTATCACTGGGGCTGAATTTTGACTATTACCAAAGTATGTACCTCCGGCAAAAGCACCAATAACTAATATTGCGCCTAGTATTTTTCCTGAACTCATATTATTCCCCACTTTGCATGACTGTATTATTTTTATGTTGTTTCGGTTGAATCTTTTGATTTTTTGTTAATAACTTATTTTTTTGTTGTTGAAATTTTTCATCGATAACAGGTAATCCTGAAGGTACTCTCAATGGTGTTTGTGGCGTTAAACTTTCGTCAGTTAATGTCCCTAAAAAATCGACAATTAAATCAAGTTCGTCATCGGTTAAGTTAGGTTCTGAAATATGCCAATGGAGCAGCATTTCTTCTCCTTCAGGTACTGAGTTTCCACGACCGTCATTATAGAATTTAACCGCTTCTCTTAAATCAGCGTAACGCCCCGAATGCATATAAGGCGCTGATTTTGTAATATTTCTTAAAGTCGGCACTTTAAACGCGCCTCGCAATTTTGGCGCGTTATAGGTTTTTTCTGCGCCAATATCTAATACTCTACCTTCTGGCTCTGGAGCTCCAATAACAGCGATCTCATTATTAGTAAAAAGCGGCGGTTGATGACATTCAGCGCAACGGGCAACAAATGAGCGAAAAACATTTAATCCGGCTATTTCATTTTTAGTTAATGCTTGGTGATAACCATGAGCATATTGATCATATCGACTATTTAATGAAATTAATGATGCCTGAAACGCAGTAAGCGAGGTATAAACCTGTGCTAACTCTACGGTGCTTTCATGTGGAAAAGCTTGTTTAAACATTGTTACATAATCTGAATTATTTCTTAACGTTGATAGTAATTGCTCAGGAGTATTACCCATTTCAAGCGGATCAAATAACGGCCCTTGTGCTTGTTCTTCTAAAGAATTAGCGCGTACATCCCAAAAAAACTTATCTACAAAAGCGACATTCCATAACGTAGGTGCGGAACGAGCAACTTTTTCACCGGTGATACCTATGCTTCGATCAAGGTCATCACTAAAACCTTTGTCCGGCTGGTGGCAACTTGCACAAGAAATTGAACCATCTTTTGAAAGCGCAGGATCAAAAAATAAAAATCGACCTAAATCTATTTGAGCGGGTGTAAAACCATCGCGATGGGCGGGTAAATTTGTACGTGTTCCACCTAAACCTTTATTTTGAACAGAGCTATAAAACTGATATTGCGTGAGTAACTGGCAAATGCCTTGTTCTGTTAATTCAAAACTGGGTGGGCAGTTTTCCGCCAAGACAAAGTCACTTTCTTTGGCCTCAACAGAAACGTGAGCTAAACAGCTAAAAATAATAAGAAGATAAATAAAAAATTTATTCATTAAATAATGCTCAACTTAATATTCAACTTACTTTTGCGGAGCAATTTGTTGCTCAGAGATATAATGTAAAATATCTTCAAGCTCTTTGCCTGAAGTCGTTTTTGCCATCATTGCCATTTGACGACCCAACTTATCTTCTGCGTGTGTTCCTCTGACACCATTGACAAAATTTTGCATTTGTCGACGAAGGTAATCTACATTTTGTCCTGCAAGTTTAGGCGCTTTAAACGCAGGATTACCTTCGGCTTTGCCACCGTGGCACGCGCCACATTTTCCTTGATAGTATCGACTGCCATTCATTAAATTTCCTGAGGTCTCTGGAGCAGCACTCACAGGAGGCAAAGATTCAATATAGGCTGATAATGCGGGAACATCCTTGTTCATATCTAACGACTTGCTAATAGCAAGCATTTGTTGTCCTAGTGTGTCTTTCTCATGAGATCCACGAACACCAGAGCTAAAATTCTGTAATTGGCGAGTAATATATTCAGCTGAAAAACCAGCCAAAGCAGGTGAATTTAATTGAGCATTGCCCTGAGCTTTATCACCATGACACGCAACACATTGACTATAAACTTGTGGTACTTCATTGGTATAGCCGAAAGAGGAAAAAGCAAACAACAAACTAGCCGTTATTAACGCGCTTAGTTTCTGATTTAAAGTTAAGCAAATTTTGAGCATAGATACACTTCATCGAGCTATAGATAGTTTCACTATAGTGTGATGAAGTGAAATTTGCTGACGAATTATAAAAAAAAGCTGACGGATTATAAAAAAGAACTAGCGAATTTACAGCAAACCATCAATATACTATTAAATATTAACAACTTAAACGAAAAAATTATTCTACTAAATTCTTCTTTCTGTACTCTGTTGGTGTAATTCCGTGGGTATTTTTAAAAGCTTTATTAAAAGAACTTAAGCTTCTAAAGCCACTTTCTAGCGCTAAAGTTAAAACCGGTAAGTGACTAAAGGTAGGTGAAACCAAACTTTCTGTGACTTCTTTAATACGATAAAAATTTAAAAAATCATTAAAATTACGATAGTTTAATTCGCCATTGATCAAGTTTCTCAGTTTATATTCATGAATGGCTAAATGCTTAGCTAAGCCTGAAATTGTCATGCCGTCTTGTTGATATAATTTATCTTTTTCCATTGATTCAATTATTTTTGTCAACTCTTGAGAGCCTTTAGATTCAGGTGATACTGGTTTTATTAAAGGAGATGATTGCCCTACGGCTTCAAATAAACTTGATGTGCGTAATTGAAACAAGAAGAAATTAACGCCAGTTACTAACAACGCTAATAAAAAGCTTGAAATCACTTCCAATGGTGACCAATCAATTTTAAGCAGTTGCTCAATAACTATCACAAGAATAATATATAAAGAAGAAACCGCTATTACGCTGCCTCTAATATAACGGCGTTCTTGCACTAAGTCGCCGCGCCAATGTTTAATGGATATGACTAATGCATGTGAAATTAACACTAATTCTAATAACAAAGCGCCATAAGTAATTAACCCGTATAAACCTTCATAATCTTTTAACGTCACCGAAAAAATAATTTCAATAAGCGAAGCACTTAAAGGCACTAAAAGGGTTAACGATGCCACGATATATTGCCAACGTTTTAGTACAATATGATCACCAAAAACGCTTAAACTAACTAACCAAAACACACCGGGCAAAGCATTACCGCCGGTTCGTCCAAGCCACCATAAGAGGGATCCAGCTTCTATAGGTGAAAATAATGCACTTAATAAATAGCCTGAGCCACATAACATCAATAAAATATACAGAGGGATAGAAGAGTTTTGTTTTCTTAACGGGAATAACAATAGTGCGCACATCAACATTTGTGCAAAAGCAATATGAGAGAAAAATTCAGCCATGAAATAAAATGGGTCAGATGTTAAAAAATTAGCACCATGATAAACACAAAAAATATAAATTCATAGTGGTGGGAATTTTAAACAAAAAACCAACATCAAATGATGTTGGTTTTTCATTAGCTTTTTACATTAAGCTTTTTTATTTAGACGTTAAAATGAATATTTAATATCAATACCTGCTTCTAAGCCTTTATTTACGCTGGTGTATCCTGTCCCTAAAATATCTTTAGTACGCCCACCAGGAAAACCTGTATAGCGATTATCTAATAAGTTTTTCCCCCAAAGACCAATTTCAATCGTATCATCTTCATTAAGCCATGAGATACGAGCATTAAGTAATTGCGTGTCATCAAAGTAATGCGGAATATCATTTACCCAGTCATCATTACCAATTTCTAATCCTCTGGCGTTTTCTCTAAACACGTAATCAACATGAACAACGGCATAACCTGAGCTAACTTGTGGTTCCCAATCTAACATTAACGTATATGAAGTATTAGTATCATTAGCTTCAGTGCCCGCTTCAATTAATGTACCTGAGTCGTTATAAAAGGCTTCTGTACTTGAATCAATCTTACGAACTTCAGTGACAAATCCACCCGATAATGTGTCTGTCATTTGCCAGTTCATAGAAAGCTCAAAGCCGTCAATTGTCATATCTTGGTTAACAATAGTAGGTAAAGCTTGGCTCTGTCCCGGCGGTTTTGAATTCATACTGACTTGTCTACCGTCTAAGACATTATGAAATAGCGAGAATGTGGTTACGATGTTTTCTAAAATAATCCCTTTATAACCTAATTCATAATTCACAGACTCTTCAGGAGCAAAAGCTACATCAACAATTTGACCGGTTACGGGATCCATCAAAATTGAACCATCACTTTCGCTATGAGGCGAATTGAGTGAATCAAAACCACCGGCTTTATAACCTGTTGCTACCGAAGCAAATATCATGTGATAATCATTAATAATATAACCAGCCCCTAAACGACCTGTTGTTTTATTCCATGATTTTGACTGCCACAATTGTTCACGCGCAGGGAATAAAATATTACCTACCCCCGGACGAACTTGCGCAAATTGCGTTTCAGACACTTGCCAAGAAAAATCTTTTTCATCTTCTGAATAACGAAGGCCAAAGAATACGTTCCATTTATCAGTCAATTGGAAATCAAAATCAGAATAAACACCGTAACTGACAAATTCACCGTTGTTGATAAAGTTTTCTGACCACATTTGATTTGAATAACTTGGACCAAATATTTCAGCGATACCCAGTTGCTGTGAAACTATATCGTACGTTGCATCACCGGTAAGTGAAACAATATCAGCAGTCAGTGGAGTTCCTGGAGGAACAACGCCTAAATAAGCAAGGTAATCCATGATATCCCCTGCTACTCCCATTACATTTAATGTCGCTGCCCATTGATCTGCATCCCACATATGTTCTAGTGGTAATCCGTATTGGTTAAGCAAAAAATCAACCGTTTCTTGCGGCACATCGTCAGGGCTTACACCAATAGCGCCAGCAAACTGCTGTCTAACACCTGCAGACAATTGGTCATTTAACTGCCCTGAAACTAAACGTGCTGCAGTGTCAGTGGTAGTGTTAATAAAAGTAGTTTGATGAACTTCTTCTTTTGAGTATGTGATACCGCCAACATAGTTAAAGTTTTGCGTATTATAATTGACTTGTAATTCGTTATAAAAAATATTCGAATCTTCATGGTTGTCGGTATCTAAGTAACGAGAAATGTTTGCTGTACCGTCTTCATCAATGCGGTTATTCGTTTCCCATTCACGATAACTGGTAATAAACATCATTGACCATTGATCATTAAATTCATGGTTTAATTTAAACGTAGTCGCCGTCATATCTCGGCTTTCACCACCATTTACTACGTCATTAGCAAAAGTACTGGCAAAAGGATTGGTTGGGTTTTCAGCATAAGGACTTAAGCCAATGGCTGCACCGGGTGCTTGATCTAATTTATCCAAATCATAAGAAAGCTGAACATTAGTATTACTTGAAATATCCCACTTAACCGCAACTCTTGCAGCTTGATGACCTTTCTCTCCGCCATCACCAGAATTTTTACTTGAAAGTGTCGATTGAGAAACGTTTTTAATATAGCCATCTTGTTGGTTAGATAATGCGTTCATACGTACATAAACACTGTCTGAAATTGCAAAGTTAAACATGCCTTCAATACGCTGCATATTATCAGTACCAAACGTACCTTTTACAAAACCATAAGTCTCATCTTCTGGTGCATTAGGGATCATATTCACAACCCCCATAGCCGCATTTTTACCGAATAGCGTGCCTTGAGGACCTTTTAGCACTTCAATACGTTGCATATCTGAAAACAACACGTTTTGTGCAGCTCTTGGCATATAAACGCCATCAAAAAACGTTGCTGTAGATGGGTCACCACCAACGCTGATATTAGGGCTTGAAACGCCACGCATTGTGACACCTGCTTGGGTAACATCACCGCCGCTAAAGTCAAACCCCGGAATAAACTTGTCAATATCATCAAGCATAACCGAACCAGATTGTTTGATGGTTTCTTCTGAAACACTGTCAACCGTAACAGGTACTTTCATGATGTTTTGCACACGCTTTTGCGCGGTTACCGTCATGACTTCTACTTCCTCTTCTGCAGTTTCTTGTGCAGCATTAACTAAAAGAGGAGTCATTAATAAAGATGAAATAATTGCTTGAGCAACTTTACTTTTGTTTCGTTTGAATTGGGTACTACTGTGATGATAGCCTTGCGACATTCTGCTCTCCCCGAACGTTGTAATTTTTTGATTATTTTTTATTCGTATATTTTTTTAAGTTATTTGTTTTCATTAAACACTATATTGATGCATTCCAATTAAAGCTTACGCAAAGTTTAAAAATACTGACGAAATATTGAAAATGACTAAGTTATTCTTAAAAATAGCGTAAAAACATTAATTATCCAGATGATTTAATTTATATTTTTTTACGTGTGACAAAATTAATTGTTAAGTTATTTTTTCACTAAATTGAACTGTTTTTTGAAAAATTTCACTAATATTTATTATTGATGTCTGATTTTCGCCAGTAAATAAGATAAGTTTCAGTAAGCTAATAGGTATTAGGCAAGAGTGCATTAAAAGTGCATTAATAAAACAAAAAGAATTTTCATGAACCAACCACTTGATGTACAAACTTGTGAAACCGCCAGACTCAGCAGAGACGCTAGGTTTGATGGGAAATTTTTCACGGGTGTTATTACCACCGGTATTTTTTGCCGTCCAATTTGCCCTGCTCGTCCTCCCAAACCAGAAAATGTGCAATATTATCTAAGTGCTGAACAAGCACAACATGCAGGTTTTTCTCCATGTAAACGATGTTTTCCTGAACAAGCTGCCTTTAAGAGCTTACCGGTTAAGCTAAAAAGAATTATTCAAAGTTTTGATTATAAATCTGACAATTTAACAACTATTTCAGACCGATTCGACATTAGTACACGACAATTACAACGATTATTTCAACAGTATTATGGCCTTTCACCTAGCGAATATTTTCAACAACAACGGTTATTGCTTGCGCGAAAGTTGATTTCTACCACAGAACTAAGCTTTAGTGATATTTGCTTCGCGAGTGGTTTTAATAGTGTTAGGCGCTTTAATGAAGCCATACAAAGTAGTTACCAGTGCACACCAAAATCATTACGAAAAACGAAAAAAACAACCACTAATAGCGAACATTTAACTATAAATCTACCTTATCGCCCGCCGTTTGATTGGCAATTAATGCTGACTTTTTTTCAAAATAGACAAATTAATGGTTTGGAGAAAGTCACACAAACAAGTTATCAGCGGAGTATTTCAATTGATAACTGCACCGGTTGGTTAGCGATTACTCACCATCAAGACAAACCCTCGTTAGTTATGAAGATAGCTCTCTCAGATTATAGCTACCTTAATAATATCATCACGCGTATTAGACGAATGTTTGACTTAGATGCAGATATGGAATTGATTCATCGCCAACTATCTCAACATCCCATTTTAGAAAAAACAATTCAGCAATATCAAGGGCTTCGTTTACCCGGCTGTTGGGACATTTTTGAATTTTCTATTCGAGCTATTCTCGGCCAACAAATATCAGTAAAAGGTGCAACAACCTTAGCAAAGCGTATAACTGAAAAATATGGCGAGTATTTACCTGAGTTACCAGAAGAAATATCATTAATATTCCCTTCGGTTAATGCTTTAATAGGTGCTGAATATGAAGAGATCGGCTTAACAAAAACGCGTATTGCCACTTTGCAACGCTGGGTTGAGTTTTTTAATGACCATCATGAAAGTATTGAAAACTATTCCTCATTAGAAAAATTAGAGAAACAACTTTGCGAGATTAAAGGCATTGGCCCTTGGACAGTGAATTATCTTGCAATGCGAGGTTTAAGTGATCCCGATGCATTTCCAAGTGCCGACTTAGGTATTATTAAAGCATTAACCATTGATGGGCAAAAACCCAGCAATAAAGAAATTTTACAACTTGCGGAAACCTGGCGACCTTGGCGTGCTTATGCCTGTATTTATTTATGGCACTCTCTCGCGCATTAAATTTCAAACAATAAATCTCGTATATTAAATCTCGCACATTAAGCATTTATTTAAGGAAAACTATGTCCACTGATATATATTACAGTATTTATTCGTCACCTCACGGTGATATTGCGTTAAGTGCCAATGACATCGGCTTAACAGCTCTTGCTTTTCAATCAGGACCTGCGGCTTTAGATCTTCCTGATGATTATCAAAAATATGAGACACTATTTATAAAAGTACACCAACAATTAGACGAATATTTTTCAGGTGAAAGAACAACCTTTAACTTAGCACTTTCACCACAAGGAACGCCATTTCAGCAAAAAGTTTGGCAAGCGTTAACCACCATCAAACAAGGTGAAACAAAAAGCTATGCTTGGCTGGCTGAAAAAATTAATAACAAAAAAGCCGTTCGCGCAGTAGGAACCGCAAACGGTGCTAATCCCATCGCGCTGATAATTCCTTGCCATAGAGTGATTGGCAGTAACGGAAAATTAACCGGCTATGCGGGCGGCTTAGCCTTAAAAGCTAAATTACTGATGCATGAAAAAGCGCAATTTAAAGTTTAAGTGCAAAATAACATTCCATACATCGATAAACATTTAATTTCTGTTATAACTGCAAAGTCATAGTTAAGTTAACAGAATTAATGTCACTATCGTTTGAGTTAATATAACTGGCAGATAAACCAATATGATCATTAAAAAAGTGTTTCATACCAACTTCACGTGTATTTTCTTTTTTTTGACTCAAAAAAGCGGAAGTATAGTCGGTAAAAAAATACTGACCTTTTACGTGCCAATTATTCTCAGCATGTTCTTGAACGCTATAATCGGCAGTAAGTTTAATATATTTCCCATTCGCTAAATGAGAAAAATATGTTGCTGAAATATTTTCATTTTCTAAATTGTCGTCAATATTCGCTGTAATACCGAAGTAATCAGTGCGATTTAATTGATGATTATATTTTGCAGAAAAACTAACTTGGGTACTTTGTCCGTCATGTTTTGAAGCTGTGCTGCTAACAAGTAAATCATCATTAAGTAAGTAGCCAACTGAAACTGAAGTATTGTCATTATCAAGTCCGTACGTATCGGCTTGACTGCTACTTGCTGAAAACATGAAGCGATTTATAAACACCTCTCCGCTTATGCTTTTTAAATGACTGTTATCTTCATTTAACAAATTGTCCCATTGTGTATAGCTAGCGGAAAAATTGCTTATAGTATTAATATAAGAAAACTGATCGACAGGGCCTAAAATACTCTTTTTATCAAAATAATATTTAGAATTTAATGAGTAATAACGAACATCATCTGAGCCGTGATCTATATTTGTAACACTAGCATTAGTAATAGATTGATAATCTTGAGCACCGGCACCTAGAGAAAGTACAACGCAAGGTATAAGTAAGTGAAATTTCATAAACATTCCATGTGGTGATAATAAAAAAACCAAAGTATCATTAAATAATTTATATAAGTATCTGATTATCAGTGTTTTTTGTTTTAAAATCGTCAGTAAATGTAATTTTTTGTAAGCCCACTTTTACTAGAACAACACTATTTCCGATCACTCTTACTCTGCAAATTAGTAAAAATTCATATCCTTTACCGATAAATTCTTTTACCATCAGCGGAAAATATACTTAAGGGTTTGTTGTGGAAATATTAGTCGTCATTGCTGCAGGACTATTAGTTTGGATGGCTTGGCAATTATATCGAGCTAAACAATTTACTCAGTTTAAACAGTTAATTGAAACTGAATTAAAACCACAAATAGTTGATTATTTAACAACTGAATTAATTAAAAATCGAAGCGAATTATTCCCTAATTCTGATTGCCACATTCAAGCCAGCATTGATTATTGGTGCCGATATAAAGTAAGAATATTGCAACTTGCTTTAGAAAAAGAAATTATCACTAAACAATGGTTTATAGAAACAGGAAACACCCGTAATTGTCAGCATTTATTCCATGTAGAACAACAATTTATGCATTAAAAAAGGTGAACTTCAATTAATGATGTTCACCTTTTAATTTTTAGCTTTAACTTTTCATTTTAACTTCGGCTTTAACGAAAAATTTTACCAGAGAAATTAATCAACACGCTCAAATTGTAGATCCCAAACGCCATGACCTAAACGTTGACCACGGTTTTCAAACTTAGTTAATGGACGAGAATCAGGGCGAGGAACATAATCATTATTGTCTGATAAGTTTTTATAGCCTTCAGCAGTGCTCATGTCTTCAAGCATACACTCAGCATAATTTTCCCAGTCGGTTGCCATATGGAATACGCCACCTACTTTTAATTTTTGACGGATAGTTTCGACAAATTCAGGCGAAACAATGCGACGTTTATGATGTTTCTTTTTATGCCAAGGATCAGGAAAGAACAATTGTACTGTGGTAATAGAAGCATCAGGAATACAATCCGCTAATATTTCTATCGCGTCATGTTCATATACCCTTAAATTTTCCACACCTTCTTCCATGGCTAAGGCTATACACGCACCAACACCCGGTTTATGTACTTCTATACCAATAAAATTTAATTCTGGGGCATTTTTAGACATTTCAACTAACGATTTTCCCATACCAAAACCAATTTCAAGCACCACGGGGTTTTCATTAGAGAAGACTTCACACGCCTTCATTACGCTTTTTTGGTTATCATTTTGATGATTTAGCCCCATGACATCCCAATATAACTCTAATGCACGTGCTTGTGCATTTGTTAAACGCCCTTCACGCTTAACAAAACTACGTACTTTACGAATATATTTACCTTCTTGCTCGGCTTGTTCGATGGTTTTGTGGGTTCTTTCAGTCATAATCGTTTTCTACTGGAAATTAAGGGCGCACATTATCTATGTTTAACATTATAAACTCAAATAACACCACCACTTTTATTTAAGTAATTGGGTTATTTATTAATAATAGACAATACTACAGCTAATTGAACTTAAATATTTCTATTAAGTTGTAGGTAGAGCGAATTTACCCACTCGATAGACAATAGTTAAACTCTCAAATATAAGAATAAGGAATATTAATTGAAGTTATTAACATTTTCTCTCTTTATGATAACGACCTTAACTTGCTCAGCAGAAACCTTATGGTCTGACTTTAGTGCGACGTTACTTAAAGGAAATAATTATCAAGTAGGCGATAATAATCGTACGATTTTCACTTTTGAACATGCTGCAGGTTATAGTTGGGGCGATAGTTTTATGTTTATTGATCGCTTGCACTCTGAAAATGGAAAAAAGGAAACTTATGCTGAGATATCCCCTCGTTTTGAAATCTCACACTATCAAAATAGTTTATTTAAAAATATTTACGTTGCTACCACTGCAGAAATTGGCGATGGTTTTACACATTATTTATTAGGTGTCGGCACTCGCCTGAAAATTCCTCACTTCACATTTGTAAACCTTAACATTTATCACCGTAACAATGACTCTAACGACAACGGACAACAGATAACAGCGTCATGGAAATTGCCTATAGGCCCGCTAACTTACGATGGTTTTATCGACTTTGTACCTTCAAACGATAATAAAAGCACCAGCTATAATTTTACTTCACAGTTAAAATATAATATTGGCAATATGCTCAATATAAAAAATAAGCTCTACCTTGGTGTTGAATATGTTTATTGGCACAACAAGTTTGGGATTAATAATATTGACGAGAAGAATATGAATTTGTTACTGAAGTATCACTTTTAAATATCGGATTTGATTAAGAGAAAGCTGTCACGTTATTTTAATTCTAAGCATATGTTTTATATGGTATGAAAAAAAATAACGTAGACAATCCAGTTTAAATCGTGTTGATAACGTTTAAATTATTCAGCCCACCACACATCGTAAAGATCACTTACTGTCACTGTAGTAGCACCATTTTCTTTCAACCATTTTTCAACAATAGTTCTATGCTCTTCGGTACATTTACCAATTTGTTGTGTGCATATTAAACCATGCCAAACTAAATCACCTTCACCGCCAAAACCAAGCTCTTGAGGGTCAATAACTTCATCAAAAAAACGGCTTAAAAAAGTATCAATTGCTTCAGAGTCAGTTTCGTCAGCAAATTTCCAAGCGACATCAAAGCCTAACTCTTGAAATTCATCTACGCGTAATTTTTTTCTTAAACGTTGGCTTCTGTTTTTGGCTTCAAATTTCATAATTGTTCTCATAAATAAAGTGATTCGTTAACTGGGCGAGAATATAGTGATAAAACGCTCAATTTGCCAATACTTTCTGCTAAATTGCGATAATCATATTCATTGTTTCAAGAATTGCTTTTCGATAGACTGTCGCGACTATGACACAAACAACACAAATATCTGCTGCATCAGCAGAGCAATTCAGCCAACAAATACTTTCTTGGTACGATAAACAAGGAAGAAAGCACTTTCCATGGCAGCAAAATAAAACTCCTTATCGGGTTTGGATTTCAGAAATAATGCTGCAACAAACGCAAGTTACTACCGTAATACCTTATTATCAACGTTTTATGGAAAGCTTTCCTACGATCATCGACTTAGCAAATGCCGATGAAGATAATGTTCTTCATCATTGGACAGGACTCGGATATTACGCCCGAGCAAGAAATTTACATAAAACCGCAAAAATTATACGCGATGAATACCAAGGTGAGTTTCCACAAAACATAGATGAAGTAATTGCACTTGCAGGTATTGGCCGTTCTACCGCAGGCGCGATTCTCAGCCTAGCATTGAAAAAGCATCATCCTATATTAGATGGTAATGTAAAACGCGTACTTGCGCGTTGTTACACCATTGAAGGACATAACGGACAAAATAAGTTTGAAAAAACGTTATGGCCAATTGCCGAGCAATTAACGCCAGCTAAAGGTGTAGAGAAATATAACCAAGCAATGATGGATATAGGCGCAACTGTTTGCACAAGAAGTAAACCTTTATGTGAACAGTGTCCCGTGCAAAAAAATTGTTTTGCCTTTGCGGGTAATGAACAAGCCAATTATCCACAGAAAAAGCCGAAGAAAATCACTCCGGTTAAAGCTACCATTATGGTGATAGCGCGATTAGACAATAAAGTACTAATGGAAAAAAGACCTCCTGCGGGTATCTGGGGAGGATTATGGTGCTTTTTTGAGGTGAAAAATCAAAGTGATATTGCGCCATTGCTTGCGACAAAACACTTAAGCGTAGCCAACACAACATTATTAGAAAGCTTTCGTCATACCTTTAGTCACTTTCATTTAGACATTACGCCGGTACTTGTTGATTGCCAACAAACCTTATCGAAAGAAATACACGATGTTAATCAACAAAAGTGGTATGATCTAACCACTGAAGCATCTGTTGGTTTAGCCGCTTCAACCAGTAAATTAATCGAACAAGTTCAGCAACAACATATTTATTAAACGGAATAAAAAATGAGCCACACAGTATTTTGCCAAAAATTACAAAAAGAAGCCGAAGGTCTAAGATTTCAACTTTATCCTGGCGATATAGGCAAACGAATTTTTGATAATATTTGCCAAGAAGCATGGACCGACTGGCAAAAAAGACAAACCATGTTAATAAATGAACATAAAATGAACATGATGAACCCTGATGATCGTGCCATTTTAGAAAAAAACATGGTTGATTATCTCTTTAATAATATCGAACCAAAAATTGAAGGTTACGTTCCAGAGAAAAAATAACCGAAAACACTGTTAATTTTTTCAACAATTAGTATTTTATTGAGACAATAAGCCGAAAAAAGCACCAAACAAATAAAATATTAAAAAAAAGGGTTGACGGGTGAAACGAAAAACAGTTTAATACGCCCCGTCTTCAAGGCAAAGCCCAAAAGACAAGTTGTACAAAGATAGTATTTAGTATTATCAATGTGCCTCGATAGCTCAGTCGGTAGAGCAGAGGATTGAAAATCCTCGTGTCCCTGGTTCGATTCCGGGTCGAGGCACCATCATTTAGAGTGAATGATTTGTTAATCAACAGTCCTTCATTCGGTGCCAAGGTAAACATTCATTAAGAATATATTTACCGCACACGTTTTCGTGTGCCGACTTAGCTCAGTTGG
>JAQWHO010000253.1 GCA_029249355.1 Thalassotalea sp. | reverse complement strand
TAGCGCCGATGGTAGTGTGGGAGTTCCCATGTGAGAGTAGGACATTGCTAGGCTTCTAATTAGAAAAGCCCGTTACTCAAGTGACGGGCTTTTTGCTATCTGCGTGTTTATTATTTTTTGAGTGACTTAATTAAGCCGGGTATTGGAATATAAAATAAATATATAAAAATTTTATCTTTACTAATTTAACAGTGATAATTATTAAACGTTAATGTCTTATTTAAAAAGGCTTTTTAGTAAAATACTTTTATCAGTCAGGCATCATGTCGAACAATAAAATTAATACCAGCTTTTCGTTTTTATCAATGATAAAATCTGATTTATTTTATTAAAGATTTATTATGGCTATAAACTGGTTTCCTGGGCATATGCATAAAGCCCAAAAAGAGATTAAAGAAATACTTCCTCAAATAGATGTAGTCATTGAGGTTTGTGATGCTCGTTTACCTTTTAGTAGTGAAAACCCAATGATCACTGAGATCAGAGGTGATAAGCCGTTAATTAAAATATTAAACAAAAGTGATTTGGCAGATCCTGAGAAAACGAAAGAGTGGCTCAATTACTTAGAGGCTCAGCAAAATGTCAAAGCAATTGCTTTAACAACTGAGAATTCATCTGTTGCGAAAACCATCCCTTCTCTAATAAAAAAACTCGCCCCTAATAAAGATGAAGCAGGCAAACAAATAAATGTCGTTATCATGGGAATTCCTAACGTTGGAAAATCAACATTGCTTAATACTCTCGTTGGTAAAGCAAAAGCGAAAGTAGGGAATGAGCCTGCAGTTACGAAGGGACAACAACGGATCAGGCTCGAAGAAGGTTTATATCTTTACGATACTCCAGGCATGTTATGGCCTAAAATAGTTAATGATAGCAGTGGTTATCGACTAGCCATTACTAGTGCGGTAAAAGATACCGCATTTGATCACGACGATATCGCTTGTTTTGCCGCAGAATACCTCCTTGAATTTTATCCTGAACGTTTAAAAGAAAGATATAAACTTGTAGAACTTCCACAAACAGAAGTTGAACTTATAGAAGAGATTGGTAGAGTTCGTGGTTGCGTTAAAAGTGGTGGTCGTATCGATTTTCATAAAGCTTCTGCAATTTTAATTAATGAAATTAGGGACAAAACATTAGGTGAGTTAACTTTTGAAACACCAGAAATGGTTGAAGCTGAAATAATTCATTTTGCGAAGATAGAAGAAAATAAAATCGCTGAACGCGAAGCTAAAAAACAAGCGCGTGGACGAGGCAGAAAAAATAAGCCTAAAAAAGGCAGATAAAATTAAATTTTTTTAAAGCTCGACGCCCTTTAAAAAACTTTATACTCCCTAAGAGTAATAAAAAAATCACCAGCGCTAAATAATATTTAAGCGCTGGTTTTACTTTCGTATAACGGTTTTCATTCAATTATTTCAATTGAATGATTTCATTGAACTGCTTCAAACTAAGCAACGTTCTGCTGAGAGTTTTCAATAGCATCAAGCGATTGTTTTAAATCTTCTATTAAATCTGTCACATTTTCTAAGCCAGCAGATATTCTGATCAAGCTATCACTAATTCCTGCTTCTCTTCGCTCTTCATCGGTGTAAGGTGAATGTGTCATTGAAGCTGGGTGTTGAATTAAAGACTCTGCATCACCCAAACTAACGGCTATTGAAAATAAATTCATACGATTAATAAATTCAGCACCACCTTTAAGGTTAGTGTGAAGCTCAAATGCAATAACACCACCGGCCGCTTTCATTTGATTACCAATAAATTTATGACCACTGTGGGAAGCTAAGCCAGGGTAATATACCTGTGCGACATTCGGGTGAGATTCTAAAAATTCTGCTAATAACTGAGCGTTTTGGCAATGACGTTCCACGCGTAAATGCAATGTTTTTAATCCACGCAGAATTAACCAAGCATCATGAGGGCTCATTGTCCCGCCAATATCTTTTAATGCTGTAAGTTTAATATGATTAATCATTTCATTAGAGCCGCAAATGATGCCTGCAACAACGTCACCGTGACCATTCAAGTATTTTGTCGCACTATGAATAATAATGTCTGCGCCCATTTTAGCGGGTTGCTGCAATACTGGAGTCATAAAAGTATTATCCACTACCGAAATGATATTATATTTTTTGGTGATAGATAAAATTTCAGCTAAATCTAATACTTCCAGATTAGGGTTAACCGGGCTTTCTAAAAATAATACTTTAGTATTTTCTTTTATTTCTGGAATAATGTTTTCAGGCTGTGACATATCAACAAAACTTACTTCAATACCAAATTTCGTAAGCATATGGCTAATAAGCGCAAAGGTACATCCATAAACGGCTTTAGAAGAAATAATGTGATCACCAGCGGATAGATTAGCTAATAGAGCGCCTGAAACTGCTGCCATTCCTGTGGCGGTTGCAGCTCCGTCTTCCATGCCTTCCATTGCAGCAACACGCATCTCTAATTGACGAGTTGTAGGATTACCTAACCGTGTGTATATAAATCCTTCAGATTCACCTGCAAATCGCTCAGCACCTTGCTCAGCACTATCAAAAATAAAAGTGGAAGTTTGATATAAAGGTGTGGCGAGGGATCCGAATTGTTCATCATTTATTCGACCAGAATGGATGGCTTGCGTCTCAATAAACTTACTATGGTGCATATAGATCTCTTAAAATGTGATTATTATCGTTATGTTTTATATTGAGTTATAGAGCAATATCTAATCCAACTAATAAATTCTATTTAATAACAATCACTTATGTCTTTTGTTGATAGGTTTAATTATTTTTACGTAATAAATTTATTACAGTATTTATTGAGGAAATTACAAAACCACTTTCATACCTTTATTTTATTGAATATTATGGAATATATGTTGTAATATAATTATTACTATGTAATTTATTTAGTACATTTATGCGCGTAAAAATTGAGTCATCAGACAGAATAGGGATCAGCCAAGAAATACTATCAATATTTTCTTTAAAATCATGGAATGTAAAAAGTATTGAAGTTGAAACCAACTTTACCTTTGTTCATATTGATAATAGTGATGTTTTTTTGGCTGATATAAAGCGTTCGCTCGAACAAGTATCTGGAATAATTCTCTGTAAAGAAATTGATCAAATGCCTGCAGAGCTCAGAGAAAATCACTTACATGCTTTATTAAGCCGAATTTCTGATCCTATTATTGATATCGATGCGCAAGGACTTATATTGGCGAGCAATGCTGCAGCGGATCTCTTGCTTAACAATAAAAAGCACCCATTAGTGAATAGCAATATAAAGCAATATATTGATGTGCCACTTAAACACTTTTTTACGTCGAGTGAAGTAAGCTTGTCGATAAATTTTTTGCAGCAACCTTTCATCGCTGATGTGAACCCAGTAATTTCTTCTAAATTAACTTCGTCAAAAAACGCTTCCTCCAAAGAAACATCTTCAAAGAAAACCTCGGAAAAGAAGGTGACTGGAGCGGTTATCTGTTTAAAATCAATGGATAAAGTCGGACGACAGCTTGCTCTTATGCAATCTTCTACTGATGATGCGCTAAAATCAATCATTGGTAATTCTGAAAAAATTCGTTTAGTACTCGCCCAAGTTAAGCGTTTTTCTGAGTTAGATTTGCCTGTATTAATTTCTGGTGATACTGGCACAGGAAAAGAACTTATCGCTAGAGCTTTACACCAATTAAGTGCTAGAAAACAAAGCCCTTTCTTAACGATAAACTGTGCTGCGCTACCTGAGCAATTATTAGAAAGTGAACTGTTTGGTTATGAAAGTGGTGCGTTTACAGGCGCGAGTAAAGGAGGCAAGCCTGGGTTATTTGAACTGGCTCAGGGGGGGACTATTTTTCTCGATGAAATAGCCGAAATGTCGAATTATCTTCAAGCAAAGTTATTACGTTTCTTACAAGATTACAAATATCGAAAAGTGGGTGGCACCAAAGAGTTTACCGCGAATGTAAAAGTTATTAGTGCAAGTCATCAAAATTTTTCAGAATTAATAGAACAGCAAAAATTTCGTGAAGATTTATATTATCGTTTAAATGTTTTGAGACTAGAATTGCCTGCGTTAAAACATCGAACGGAAGATATTCAACTGCTGGTAGAACACTTTGTTTTAAATGCCGCTAGTCAAGTTAATCAAAACGCGCCAAAGTTTTCTGAAGAAGCGCTATTAATGCTGAAGGGTTTTCATTGGCCGGGTAATATTCGTCAATTAGAGAATGTTATCTTTAGGTTAGTCGCATTGAGTGACAATAATAGTGTTTCTGCCGAAAATGTAAAAAGTGTTTTGTTTGAAACGAAAGATGAGCAAACTAATGCCTCAATAATGGCTGAGGGGATTGTTGATTGGGCGAATGCTCAAGCAGCTTTCGAACGTCGATTATTAACTGAGTTATACCCTTTATATCCAACAACACGAAAGCTCGCTGAACGTTTAAATGTTTCTCATAATAAAATAGCGATGAAGTTACGCGCTTATAATATTAAAGCTTAATACCATAAGCGCTAGTGAATTTTATTGATTAATGATCTAGTAATCTAAATAAAATTTGTTTAAC
>JAQWHO010000252.1 GCA_029249355.1 Thalassotalea sp. | reverse complement strand
TCAATTGCTGCTGATGGCACTGAAAAAGTGGTTGAAGGTTTATTCGCTGTTGGTGAAATTGCTTGTGTATCAGTTCATGGTGCAAACCGCTTAGGTGGTAACTCATTACTTGATTTAGTCGTGTTTGGCCGTGCTGCGGGTAACTTCTTAGGTACATACTTAAACGATACTCAAAACGGGAAAGATGCCTCTGAATCTGATTTAGAAGCTTCTTTAGCACGAACTAACCGTTGGGAATCATCTACAACGGGTGAAGACCCTGTGCAAATTCGTAAAGATCTTCAAAAATGTATGCAATTTAACTTCTCGGTATTCCGTGAAGGTGAAGCTATGGCTGAAGGTATGAAAGAGTTAACTGAGATTCGTGAACGTTTACAAAATGCTCACCTTGATGATAAGTCTTCTGAATTTAATACTCAACGTATAGAATGTTTAGAATTAGATAATCTAATGGAAACTGCTTTTAGTACAGCCAAAGCAGCTAATTTCCGTACAGAGTCTCGTGGTGCACATGCTCGTGAAGATTTCCAAGAGCGTGATGATGAAAACTGGTTATGCCATTCAATCTACTCTCCAGACACTGAAGATATGACGAAACGTGGCGTGAATATGGAACCTGTACACCGTGAAGCTTTCCCTCCGAAAGCACGTGTTTACTAAGGATTTATTGTAGGAATAAATGATGAAACAGATATTTTCAATTTACCGATATAATCCTGATGTAGACGACAAGCCTTACATGAAGGAATACGAGTTAGAAATTCCTGAAGGTTCAGACATGATGGTTTTAGATGCGTTAATTTTGCTGAAAGAGCAAGATTCAACGTTATCATTCCGTCGTTCATGTCGCGAAGGGGTTTGTGGTAGTGATGGTTTAAACATGAATGGTAAGAATGGCTTAGCGTGTATTACACCTTTGTCAGAGCTTAAAGCAAAAACTATTGTTTTACGTCCATTACCTGGCTTACCGGTAGTACGTGATTTAATTATTGATATGACTCAGTTCTATAATCAATATGAAAAAATCAAGCCATACTTGATCAATGATGGCAAAGAAGTACCTGCACGCGAACATTTACAATCAATTGAAGAACGTGAGAAATTAGACGGTCTTTATGAGTGTATTTTATGTGCGTGTTGTTCAACCTCTTGTCCTTCTTTCTGGTGGAATCCTGACAAATTTGTTGGCCCTGCTGGCTTGTTACATGCTTATCGTTTTTTAATTGATAGTCGTGATACAGCTACAGAAGAAAGATTAGATGGTTTGCAAGATGCTTACAGCGTATTTCGTTGTCACGGCATCATGAACTGTGTAGATGTTTGTCCTAAAGGATTAAACCCAACGAAAGCTATCGGCCATATTAAGTCGATGTTACTTTCTCGCGCAGTATAAAAAACTCTAACAGCAAAGTAATTTATTTTTACTTTGCTGTTTTATAACCGGAATAGTTGTAGTTTTATTATTAATTAGCCTATGGTCTAATTGAAAAGCTAACGATAACTATTAAACTTTTTGTTGCTTTTATCCCACAAAGGAACAGGCAATGCCAGAAGGTGTAATGAAGGCTTGGATAGAGTCTTCCCATTTAAGTGGTGCGAATGCTACTTATATTGAAGAATTGTACGAATCATATCTAGATAACTCGCAATCTGTGTCTGCAGAATGGCGAGAAGTATTTCAACAACTTCCTAAAATTGAAGGTGCTGATGTTGAGTATCGCCACTCTGAAATTCGTGATGAATTTAAAGAGCTTGCACAACAAAACCAAAAAACGGTTGTTGTTTCTGCAGGTGGAGATGCTAAACAAGTTAAAGTACTTCAGCTCATTAATGCTTTTCGCTTTCGTGGTCACCAAAATGCTAACCTTGACCCATTAGGGTTATGGCAGCGTGATAAAGTGCGCGACCTGCAATTATCTCATCATGAGTTGTCAGAAAATGATTTTGATAAAGAGTTCAACGTTGGGTCTTTTGCTGTAGCAGAAGACACCATGAAGTTAGGAGATTTATATAAATCTCTTAAAGCAACGTATTGTGGAGCCATCGGCGCAGAATATATGCATATAACTTCGACAGAAGAAAAACGTTGGTTACAAAATCGTCTAGAATCTGTTCGCTCTCAAGCACAACTGTCAACAGCTGAAAAAGAAGAAGTTTTAAAAGGCTTAATTGCTGCTGATGGTCTTGAAAAATATTTAGGGGCAAAATTCCCTGGTGCTAAACGCTTCTCGTTAGAAGGTGGTGATGCACTTGTTCCTATGTTGAAAGAGTTAATTACTCGCGCCGGAACGCATGGCACAAAAGAAGTCGTTATAGGTATGGCTCATCGTGGCCGTCTGAACGTACTTGTGAATGTTATGGGTAAGAATCCATCGAAATTATTTGATGAATTTGGTGGCAAACATGATGAAATATTATCATCAGGCGATGTTAAATATCACCAAGGTTACTCATCAGATTTCGTCACACCGGGTGGCAACGTTCATTTAGCGCTTGCATTTAACCCGTCTCATCTTGAAATTGTTAACCCCGTAGTTATCGGTAGTGTGCGAGCAAGATTAGATAGACGTGATTGTAATCAAGGTGATTTAGTTTTACCTATTACTATTCATGGTGATTCTGCAATTGCTGGTCAAGGTGTAGTGCAAGAAACTTTTAATATGTCTCAAGCTCGAGCATTTAAAGTAGGCGGTACTATTCGTGTTGTGGTAAATAACCAAGTTGGTTTTACAACATCGAATGCCGAAGATACGCGCAGTGGTGAATATTGTACTGAAATTGCCAAAATGGTTTCAGCGCCAATTTTACATGTTAACGGTGATGATCCAGAAGCGGTTATTCTTGCAACGCAAATAGCCCTTGATTACCGTAACGAATTTAAACGTGATGTAGTCATTGACTTAGTTTGTTACCGTCGTCACGGACATAACGAAGCTGATGAGCCTAGTGCAACTCAGCCGTTAATGTATAAAAAAATTAAAAAACATCCTACTCCTCGTCAACTTTATGCGGATCAATTAAATGCTGAAGGTTCTATTAAGACAGATAAGTCTAATGAATTAACTGCTTATTATCGTAAATTGCTTGATGAAGGTCAGTGTACCGTTGAACAATGGCGACCGATGACAGAACACTCTGTTGATTGGACTCCGTATATTGGTCACAACTGGGATGATGATTACGACAAAGAGATTGCTGTCGATAAATTGAAAGAACTTGCCAGCAAAGTTTCTACTTACCCAGAGTCGCACCCTGTACACAATCGTGTTAAGAAAATTTATGACGACCGTGTGAAAATGGCATCAGGTGAGAAATTACTTGATTGGGGTATGGCTGAAAATTTAGCCTATGCTTCTATTGTTGATTTGGGTAAACGTGTTCGTATGACAGGGCAAGACGCAGGACGTGGTACTTTCTTCCATCGTCATGCTGTTTTACATAACCAAAAAGATGCAAGTCACTATTTACCTTTACAAAATATTCGTGAAGGTCAAGGTCCATTTGACGTGCATGACTCAGTATTATCTGAAGTTTCTGTTATGGCGTTTGAATATGGTTATACCACTGCAGAGCCTGCTGGCTTAACAATTTGGGAAGCGCAATTTGGTGACTTTGCTAACTGTGCTCAAGTAGTCTTTGATCAGTTTGTTAGCTCTGGTGAGCAAAAGTGGGGCCGTTTATGTGGTTTAACTATGTTGTTACCACATGGCTATGAAGGTCAAGGTCCTGAGCATTCATCTGCACGTTTAGAGCGTTTCTTACAATTGTGTGCTGATCACAATATGCAAGTTTGTGTGCCATCAACGCCAGCGCAAGTTTTTAATATGTTGCGCCGTCAAGTGATTCGACCAATGCGTCGTCCATTAGTTGTAATGTCACCTAAATCATTATTACGTCATCCGTTAGCGGTTTCTTCACTTGAAGAGCTTTCAACAGGTGTCTTCCATAATGTTATTGGTGAAGTTGATGATATTGATCCTAAAGGTGTTGATCGTGTTGTATTTTGTAGTGGCAAGGTTTACTACGAATTATTAGAACAACGTCGTAAGAATGAGCAAGAAAATGTTGTGATCATTCGTATCGAACAATTATACCCATTCCCAGAAGAAGAGCTTCAAGCTGAGTTAGCTAAATATCAGCATGTTAAGCAATTTGTCTGGTGTCAGGAAGAACCGCAAAACCAAGGTGCGTGGTATTGTTCAAAGCATCACTTTAGAGCGGCGATCCCTGAAGGTACTTATTTGACTTATGCTGGCCGTAATGCCTCAGCCGCACCAGCGTGTGGTTATATGTCTATGCACG
>JAQWHO010000251.1 GCA_029249355.1 Thalassotalea sp. | reverse complement strand
TGTTGTCGGTATTGAAGCAACAGGATTAGCCAACAGCCTAAATATAAAATTATTTTCAAAGCCCAATATGCAACAATCTGAAACCTTGTCGTATTTGGTTAGAGGCCGTGGCTTAGATGCTGAAGCCAATGATAGTAATACGGCTATAGGCGTAGTGTTAGGTACAACAATCACCAACTTTTCAGGCGTACTGACACAAATAGAAAAATTACCTTTGATCAATAGAATTGAAATTGATGGTGACGATAAACATGCCTCTATAGCCGGTTATTTAGGTGATCAAGTCTATATTAAATATGGTGTAGGGGTTCTCGAACCCATAAATGAATTAACGGTACGGTTTTATTTACTAAGCCGATTATGGGTTGAAGCTGTTTCGGGTTTAGAGAACTCGGCCAATATCTATTACTCATTTGATATTGAATAAATAAGTAAGTCTATTAAAGGTTCAAGTTTCGAAGTATTTTTTATTATTGGATATAATTCAGTTAAAAATTTAATACAATGCTGTCGCCACTAAATCCTATACTCCTGAATATTGGACATAGCGTATTAGGGCTGTTAAACTAACTTCACATTGGAATAATGCCTTAATTAAGTTATTTATGAAACTTAAAGAACCTGTACCTCTATATCCATCCTATATTGAATTACGCGACTTTGATTTTGAAGATTACCCAGATCTAGATAAAATATTCAGTTCTAATCCTTCTTGGTGGCTTGAAAATTTTAACTGGGGTAAATCATTTTTAGAGTTCACTGGTCGTAACAAATCAATTCATACTTATGATAGATTTAGGAATGAAATTGAACGATTTTTACTTTGGGTTTTTATAGAAAAGCAAAAGCCCGTAAATGAATTACGTAAAGTTGATATACTTGATTACGCTGACTTTTGTTGGCAGCCTCCGGTTTTTTGGATTGGTACTTCAAACCAAGAACGTTTCAAAATCGTTAATGGTTATTCATCAGCCAATAAAGATTGGTTTCCTTATAAAATTCAAGCCCCAAAAATTCAAAAAAAATCGGCCATAATAGATAAGAAGAAATATCGTCCATCACAACAAACATTGAAATCAATGTTTACTGCATTATCTGTATTCTACAATTATTTAATGTCTGATGAACTTTGTCCTGGTAATCCTGCTCATATAGCTAGAAAAGATTGCCGTCATTTTATTACCGATGCACAAGTGAAAGAAGTCAAACGTTTAACAACCGTTCAATGGCAATATGTATTGGATACGGCTGTTAGCATGGCTGATGAAGACCAAAATTTTGAACGTAATTTGTTTGTTATTGCGGCCTTAAAAACACTTTTTTTACGGATATCTGAATTGTCTGAACGACCTAATTGGTCGCCAATGATGCAGAACTTTTGGCAAGATGAAGATGAAAATTGGTGGTTAAAAGTATTTGGAAAAGGTAGAAAGTTAAGAGATATTACCGTCCCAACTGACTTTATACCATTTTTGCAACGTTACCGAACCTCACGTGATTTATCTGATTTACCTTATAGTGGAGACAGCGCAGTTTTAGTAGAGAAAATACGTGGCCAAGGTGGGATGACTTCTAGACACCTTAGGCGATTAGTACAAACTGTTTTTGATCAAGCATATGAAAATATGTGCCAAGCTGAAAGCTCAACAAAAGCTCTTAAATTGAAAGAAGCTTCTACTCATTGGTTAAGGCATACGGGTGCAAGTATGGAAATAGAACGTGGACGCCCTCTTAAGGATGTTTCTGAGGATTTAGGGCACGCAAGTATGGCAACCACTGATACTGTATATGTTCAGAGTGAAAACAAACAGCGTGCTGAAAGTGGTAAAAGAAGAAAAGTCGATTAATAGTTTATTGTTATCCTAATCAACTACAAGATTAGGTCAACAATGATTCTAAATTGAAAATTTTCAGATTAAGTAAGTTGTCAATTATTATCAATTTGACGTTGTTTGTAATTTAGTCCAATTTGCAATTATCTCATCAAGCTTTCCACTTTGTTTTAAGTCAGTAATAGCATGATTTATTTTAGCCACAAGCGTTTTATCTTTAAGCTTCTTACTCACCATAATATAAATATCATCACTGTAGATAGTAATTGAGTGCTGTTCAAACTCACCCTGCATTTTATATTTATTTACAAATGCTTTCATTGTGACCGGATCAACTAAAAAACCGTCAATGTGTCCTTTTAACAATAATTGAACATTTTCTTCAATATCAATAACTTCGTTTAATTGCGCATGAAATTTAGGTTGTTTGATTAACTCTTGAAATTCTTTGCCATAATAATATCCTCCTTCAACACCGATCATATAAGGACTATTTACCAGATCCGCTAAGCTGTTCAATTTTATCTTCTCTAACTGTCCTTTCTTTACATATAACTTCACCGTTTCTTTTCTATAGGGCAAGGTAAAATAGGCATAGCTTTCTCTCTCAGGGGTATGAGATGCCCCCATAGCTAAATCCATTTCACCAGTTTTTATGTATTGCAAATGTCTTTTCCAGGGAAGTTCTGTGAAGGTTACAGGAAGATTTGCTTGAGACATTACAGCATTGAAAATGTCTAAATCGAGCCCAGTAAGTTGTTGTTGAGCATTATGATACTGATAGGGATACCACAACTCCCAACCTACTGATAAAGGGGATTGCTGAGAAAAAGCATTTACAGAAAATATTAAAATACTAACAGTAGATATTTTTTTAATAATTCCTTTCATGAATGTTTTCCTCATATTTGCTCTTATTGTATAGGTTTCGCTTTTAATACTAACATAGGATCTAAACGCATTTGAAACCAATTAATTCGCCAATCTAAGTGCGGACCTGTTGCTCTTCCACTTGAACCTACAGCAGCAACAACATCGCCTTGGGTTACTTTATCACCAACTTTAACATAAGAATCACTTAAATGAAGAAAACTTGAAGTAATTCCATAGCCATGATCAATGATCATCGTTCCGCCAGAATAAAACATGTCAGGTTCGTATAAAACAATCGTTCCATTTGCAGGAGCTTTTACTGGATCTCCAGTTTTCCCTGCGTAATCTAAACCATAATGCGGACTTTTAGGGACACCATTATAAAAACGCTGACTGCCATAAACTCCGGTAATAGTTCCCTCTATCGGCGCAATAAAACCTTTAGCAAACGCCATTCCTTCGCTAAAATTAGCTCTAGCTGCTTTTACTTGAGTGCTATCTTTTTTAGCACGAGCAACAGCAACAGGGTTTGGCTGCATGATTTTTTTTGCAATACCTTCAACACGTTGAATATTATATTGGCGAGTTTTAGGCATAAATGTTTTAGTGATCAATTTTCAATCAGAATTTTTTACTATTAATGTATGGGATTTACTGTCATCTCGACTAAAACCGAACACAAAATTGCCTGAATCAGATATAGCCAAATTTTCACCATCTAGTTCAACAGTATTATTAGCGGCGGTTTTACCTAAGATATAACCACCCTGTTCCATTTCACCTGATAGTTCAACACTAATATCACTCGCAATAACGTTTCCTACACTTAAAAGGTAAGATGTGAATAAGAGTATAAATAATGAGACTTGTTTAAACACTGGCAATCGCTCCTTTACCAACCCCTTCATAGGCAATAACTTTAATAGTTTGAGATGATTTGCCCTGGCTGATTTGTCGAGCAATATAATCAGCTAATAACTCAACCGTAGAATCACAATCAACTACTTCTAAAATATTTTTATCAACGGCAATATCAAATCGCCCTTGCGGCGCTGCGTACGAAAAGTATTCGTGATCATCAGTTAATTTATCTTTCGCAGTTTCTGATTGTTGAATGTTGGCTTTCGACACACGATCATCTTCCGA
>JAQWHO010000250.1 GCA_029249355.1 Thalassotalea sp. | reverse complement strand
TATTGGGGCGTTTTAATGATGGGCGCTATTTCTGGCTTAGTTGCTTCACCGTGCACCACCGCGCCATTAACGGGGGCATTGTTATATATTTCACAGTCAGGTGATATTGCCTTAGGCGCTTCGGCATTATATGCCTTAAGTCTAGGTATGGGCTTGCCATTATTAATTTTAGGTAGCTCTGGCGGTAAACTTTTACCTAAAGCGGGCGGCTGGATGAATGTTATTAAAAACATCTTTGGCTTGTTGTTATTAGCCGTACCTATTTTCTTATTAGAGCGTTTTATTCCGGCAGTAATAACTGAAATATTATGGGTAAGTTTATTGCTTGCTTCTGCCACTTACTTTTATGTAGTGAATCAAAAAACAACATCTAATTTTTCTTTTGGTGTGAGAAGTTTACTTATCTTTCTAATGATGTTTTATGGTGCACAAAAAGCTTACCATTTAATACACCCTACAAATGCGAGTGCTGCGGTAGAGCATTCAGAAAACACTTTTATCAAAGTAGCTTCATTAACTGAACTTAAAGAAAAAATAAGTACCGCTAATAGCCAAGGTAAAACGGTGATGGTTGATTTATATGCTGACTGGTGTATCGCTTGTAAAGAATTTGAAGAATACACATTCCCTGATACTGCGGTCCAAAAAGCCTTAAGCAATACATTAATGGTACAAATTGATTTAACGGATATGGGTACTGACGAAAACGCTGAGTTTATGGCTCATTTTGAAGTTTTTGGTTTACCGTCTATTTTATTCTTTGATACGAATGGCGCAGAATTAACGACAAAACGAGTCACAGGCTTTATGTCTGCTGAACCGTTTGCTAAACACTTGAACGCTATATTCTAGATTAAAAAATTAAAAACAACTTGGCTCAATAAGGTTTAATCAAAAACCACTTGAGCCGTTGTTTTCCAATAACCATCAACGATTTTCGATTCAATAAAATCAGCTAATTCAACTTCGGGAACAGGTTTAGAAAAATAGTAACCTTGTATTATATCGCAATCGTTTTCAGCTAAGCTTCTAAGTTGCGCACTACTTTCAACCCCTTCTGCGACGACTTTTAAACCTAAATTTTTCACCATAGCAATAGTCGATATAATGATTTGATAATCCGCATGATTTTCTAACATACCAAAAACAAAGCTTTTATCGATTTTAATCACATCAACAGGCATTTTCTTAATATATGCGAGTGACGAATAACCGGTCCCAAAATCATCGATAGCAAAACTAAAGCCGATATCTTTCAATGAATTCATCATATCAATAGCGCGATCTATATCTTTTACTAACGTTTGCTCAGTAAGTTCTAATTCAAAACATTTTGCTGGTAATGCAAATTCTTCCAATAATGATCTAAGAAATTGTGGTAAATTAACATCAATAAATTGCCCAGCAGATAAGTTTATTGCTATGCGAACATTGTTTAATCCTAAATTCCTTAATTGATGACAGTACTCAAAACAACGACGAATTATCCAATAGCCCAGTTCCACCATATGTTCAGAGTTTTCAAGAATTGGAATAAAGTCATCGGGTGATATCATGCCTTTTTCTGGATGCTTCCAACGTAGTAACGCTTCAAAACCATAAAGTTGCTTACTTTTAGCCACTATCTGGGGCTGAAAACTAAGACTGAACTGACCTTTAGCTAACGCTTGACGTACCTCTGATTCCATCATTACTCGATGAGCAACACGTTGGTACATGTCTTGATGATAAACATGATATTGATCACCACCATTATCTTTTGCTTCATACATCGCAATGTCGGCTTGACTCACTAATTGCTCAGACTTAGCCAATTCATCATTACTAAAAGCAATGCCAATACTAGTAGAAACATAGAAAATACTTGAATTGATTTTAATAGGCTTTTTAAAACGATCTAAAATTTCTTGAGCAACAGGTTTAGCTTCTTCGGCAGAATTAACATTGTTTAATACAATAACAAATTCATCACCACCAAAACGACAAGCTAAGTCTACACTACGAATACTTAATCGTACTCGGTTAGCAGCTTCTATTAGTAGTTTGTCACCTTCGCCATGACCGTGACTATCGTTAACTTTTTTAAAATCATCTAAGTCGAGAAATAAAATAGCTACACCCTGTTTATAACGGGCAATATTTGCAACAGCTTTTCTTATTTGATAATTCAGCATGTTTCGATTAGGCAAACCTGTTAATAAGTCATACATTGCAATATTTTCGAGCTCTTTGGTTTTTTGCTCTACTTCAATATTAAGCTGCTCTAATTCATAACTTAATTCAGTGGCAGAATCAGCCACAATGTCCAATTCATCCGCTAATAATCGACGTCGTTTAAGACGAATCTTTCTGAACTGTTCGAATTCTTTTCGCGCTAAAAGCGGTAAAGCATTCGATAAAGTGAGGATTCGGTTGGTAAAGGGGCTCGCCACTAAATAAACCAAAATGGCTAAAGTAATAAAAATTAGAGATGAAGATAATAAAAATTGAAGGCGGTACTGTTTGTATTCATCTTTTATAGAAGTAACATCATCAACTAAAGATAAATAAAATTGTTTATTTTCAGTTTCAGCTAATGGCATCAAGTTCAATAAATAACTGTTACTCAAAATATCAACTTGCAAGCCTAACTCTTTCACCTCATCAATTAATATACCCTTCCCAACATTATCAATAAGACCCTGCATTAAGCCTACATTTGAAGCGGATAAAAATTCAGCTTCAGAGACCAACATTTCACTGTTTTTATTAAAGCTAACAACGGCAATTTCGCTGTTTAACGCTTGATTGATTGAGTAAATGACATCAACCAATGACATCGTCATAACAATAACCGATAAATCACCTTGAGCACTAAGTAATGGTACAGCTATAAGCTGTTCACAAGATTTAGCACAATATAATTGATGAAAAGGCGCTTGTTCATATAATACTTTTTCAGCGGTACTTCGAGCATATTCTGTTAATGAAACGGTACTGAATAGCACCTGGTTTTGCCCATCAAGCAACCACACATTTTCTACATTATGGTTTAATTGCAAAGCATCAATTTGTCGACTTAATGCTTTAGAAAGGTTTACAAGGTTATTATCTTCATTTAACTGTACAACATCAGTAAAAGACTCAATCCATAAACTCAATTTATCTCGAGCAATTCCAGTATGCAACTCGAGCTGACTTTTACTTTGATTTACTTTCTCAACTTGGAAATGTTTAAATTCATTATTTAATCGAGAAATAGACAAAACTGAGATACCAGCACTCAGTATTAACAAAGCGCTGATCACTAAAATTAAAAGTTTGGCAGGAACACTAACAAATATTTTTTTCATAAATTAGAACCAATACATAAATTGAATGGCCCACATGTTCCACCTTCTTTGATCGTTCACCTCAGTATTAGGCATAACGACAGGAGTTAAACGTGAAGTCCCTTCAACCCAATGATGCTCTACATCTACTCTAAAATTATCGGCTAACTGATATGATGCACCTACAGTAATATCATTTTGATAGCCAAAATAACTAGGAATAGATCCTCCTGTGTTTTGCTCTAACTTACTGCCATTTTTATCTTTTTTATTGGCATAAAATTTTTCAGCGCGCGCTAATAATGATAATTGATTGTTAAATTGATAACGTGATTGCAAATATACACCAACTCCTGTTGATTCATTTTTGAATTCATCGTTATAAAAACCTAGTTGGCTGAATTTTGATTGCGTAATTTCACCACTAAATTCCCACCTTTCCCCTTCATAAAGAAAACTACTACTGAGTTGTTGAAAGCTAAATTGGGCGTCATAAAAAAAGTCAGCACTTGTCCGCTCATAGTTAAAGTCCGAATCAAGAACTGAAAAACCAAATTGCCATGGTGAAAAGTGAGGTTGCCAATATATACTTGCTTGAGCATCAAAATCTTGTTTGCCCTTGCCTTGTACTAAGTCTCCTAAGAGTAATTTAACATCCTCGGTATCCAAAGTAGATGCACCGTAACTAAAATATAAGTCAAAATCACCATAATTATCAGAGCTATAAACTACTTTTGCAGAGAGACCATCACTGCCCATAGCAATATCTCTAAAGCCGTCAAAATATTTCGATTGTGGAAGAATAATACTTGGACGAGCATGTGGAACATCGCGAGTACTCGAATATAGCCAGTTATTATTTTTAAATCGCCCTAAATATAAATTAACTAACCATTTATTATCTTGATAGACACTAAAATCTAACAGCGCATAATCTATTCTTGCCCCTTCAACATAACGATTCCCTCCATCTAAATAAACTGCTTGTCCTGTGATCCTAAAATAATCGTTGAGTTGATAAGAGCCATTAATACCTACTTCTGTTAATTCTGCAGATAAAGCGCCATCATTATTAACAAAACTACTACCGTTAACATCAATTAATCCTTGCGCAATAAAGCCGTGCACCTGCCATGCTTCATTATTATCTTCTTGTCCATAAGCCTGACAAATAAAAAACATTGCCATTAGTACAACAGCATGATGAATCCATGTTTTATAACTGACGCTATATTGAAATTTTAATAACATTAACATCCGTTTCCTTATTTAAATTATCAACATAGCCAATAGCACCTGGAGTGTTACTAACGGCTTTAAGCAACTCTTCCTGAGATTGAACAACGGTTGGAGCAACACCTAAACCAGAAAAGGTTAGTTTGTTCCAGATACGATCAAGCTTATACGGGAATATATTTAGAATATTTTTTGAAAAATTTTTATGGATAATATGTTTGCTAGGTAAAACAAACACAACAATAGGTGTGCTATTTTCCCAACGAAGCTGACGTATTGAATAAATACGTCGTAATTGTGAAGTAGTCATTGATTCTACATTAACGGAAGCATGAGTAATAACCTGCATAGCCTTTGAAGGCGATGCAACCAAAATACTCAGTAGTATCAAGCATAAATAAAGAATACGATTGATGACGATATCCCTATCATTAAATCTAAAAGATCAAATAAAAGCATTGTTTAAACTCAAAACCAATGCTGTAAATATGCTAAGTATCTAAAAAATCAGCAAATAGAAACAAAGCAATCACTTATAAGTTTAGCTAAAACTAATTAAATAACAAAACTTTATATTGTCAATTTTCACACAAAAGAGGTTAGACCAGTATTTTGCTGCTAATTTCGTCGAAAACACTATAATAATCGACAAATTGATTTAATTCGTTGAATTTGCCATAAACAATTCCATCACAGTCAATTTTATGTGATGATAATTCTAATAACGGCATTTAATAGGTATTTCAAAGAAAATGACTGCAAAGTTTAAAGTTTTAGTGCTAAATGGTCCCAACTTAAATATGCTAGGAAAACGTGAACCGGAAATTTATGGTTCACTGTCTCTCAACTACATAATGAAAGACTTAGATCAACGAGCCTCAGATTTTGGTATTGAACTCTCTCATTTTCAATCAAATGCTGAATTCGAATTAATCAATGAAATACACCAAGCATTTCAAACCGTTGATTTTATTCTAATCAACCCAGCTGCGCTCACACATACTAGCGTTGCATTAAGAGATGCTTTGCTTTCAGTAAACATTCCATTTATTGAAGTACATTTATCCAATGTACATGCACGAGAAAAATTCAGACATCATTCATATTTGTCAGATGTTGCGCAAGGTGTGATTTGTGGCCTAGGTCCAATTGGCTATGGTTATGCATTAACAAGCGCTCATCAGTATTTAACAAAAGATTTGTAATCATTAATGCTTACAAATTAATTATAAACTTACTAAATATATAACAGTTAAAAAGGTAATCTCATGGATATTCGTAAAATAAAAAAACTAATCGAACTTGTTGAAGAGTCAGGCATTAACGAATTAGAAATTTCAGAAGGTGAAGAATCAGTACGAATCAGTCGTGGTGGCCCAGTAATGCAAGCGGCTCCTATGATGCAAGCGGCTCCAGTTGCTGCACCATTGGCTCCTGCAGCAGCCGTTGCCGTTGAATCAGCAGCGCCAGCAGTAATTTCAGGCCATATTGTGCGTTCACCAATGGTCGGTACTTTCTATGCTTCTGCATCACCTGATGCACCATCATTTGTTGAGGTTGGACAACATGTGAATGCTGGGGATACTTTATGTATTCTTGAAGCAATGAAGATGATGAACCAAATTGAAGCGGATAAATCAGGTGTCATTAAAGAAATATTGGCTATGAATGAAGATGCTATCGAATTCGACCAACCGCTATTCATCATTGAATAAGCCCAATAAAATAAGGGTCATTCCATGTTAGATAAAGTACTTATCGCCAACCGTGGCGAAATTGCACTGAGAATATTGCGCGCTTGTAAAGAGCTTGGCATTAAAACTGTTGCGGTGCATTCAACTGCAGATAAACACCTTAAACACGTGTTGCTTGCCGATGAAACTATTTGTATCGGTAAAGCACCGGCACCTGAAAGTTACCTTAATATTCCTGCGATCATAACTGCTGCAGAAGTCACTAATTCAGTCGCTATTCATCCGGGTTACTGCTTTTTAGCTGAAAATGCTGATTTTGCCGAACAAGTAGAGCAATCAGGTTTTGCTTTTATAGGTCCTAAAGCTGAAAGCATCCGTATAATGGGTGATAAAGTTGCAGCAATCAGAGCGATGAAAGTAGCTGGCGTTCCTTGTGTTCCCGGCTCAGACGGTCCATTAACTGACGATGAAGCGGCTAATATTGCTCACGGAAAGCGCATTGGTTATCCGGTAATAGTTAAAGCTGCCGGTGGTGGTGGTGGTCGTGGTATGCGTGTTGTACGTAGCGAAGAAGAGTTAATTGAAGCTATCGCTTTAACCAAAAGAGAAGCGGGTACAATTTTCAAAAATGACATGGTTTACATGGAAAAATTTCTTGAAAATCCTCGTCATGTTGAAATTCAAATTATTGCCGATGGTCAAGGTGGCGCAATTCACCTAGGTGAACGCGATTGCTCAATGCAACGTCGTCATCAAAAAGTCGTTGAAGAGGCTCCTGCCCCAGGTATTACACCTGAAATGCGTGCTAAAATTGGCGAGCGTTGTTGTAAAGCGTGTATCGACATTAACTACCGCGGCGCTGGTACCTTTGAGTTTTTATATGAAAATGGTGAATTCTATTTCATTGAAATGAATACCCGTATTCAAGTTGAGCACCCTGTCACTGAAATGATCACAGGCGTTGATTTGATCAAAGAGCAATTACGCGTTGCCGCTGGACAACCTTTATCTTATACCCAAGAAGATATTAAAATTGCCGGTCACTCAATTGAATGTCGCATAAATGCCGAAGATCCGCGTAGTTTTATTCCTTCACCAGGAAAAATTACTCGCTTTCATCCTCCGGGAGGTTTAGGCGTACGTTGGGACTCTCATATTTATGCAGATTATTCAGTACCGCCTCATTATGACTCTATGATCGGAAAATTGATCACTTGGGGTGATAACAGAGACGTTGCAATTGCTCGTATGAGAAATGCTTTGAATGAATTAGTGATTGATGGAATAAAAACCAACATAGCTTTACATCAGGATATTTTGAATGATCAAGGCTTTGTTAATGGTGGTGCAAATATCCATTATTTAGAGAAAAAACTCGCAGAATCCGATTAACAAATTCTCATTGATAAAAAACCTGCTTATGCAGGTTTTTTTGTTTAAACTATCCTTGAAAATTATCCACTACTTATGAGTAACCAATGCTTAAATATACGACTTCTTTATTTATTCTAATTTTTTCACTAAACGCATACGCCAATGGTCCTTTAGTTTCCATTGGAACTCATGATCAATTTTTCGACAGTATTAGTCAACTATGTGGCAAAGCTTTTGAAGGAAAAATAACCGTAGATAGTAGCAATAGCGACGCATTTTCGAATAAAAAATTAATCATGCATGTCAGAGAGTGTGACCCAACCGTACTTCATATACCTTTTCATGTTGGTGATGACGCATCAAGAACTTGGGTAATCAGTAAAACTGGTTCGGGCTTATCATTAAAGCATGATCATAGACACAAAGATGGCAGCAATGATGAATCAACCATGTATGGTGGGCATACCATTGACGCTGGCTGGGCTCAAGTTCAATCTTTTCCAGCAGACTCATATTCAAAAGAATCATTTGTTAACACAGGTATTCCTCAGTCAATAGGAAATACTTGGCAAATGTATATATACCCAGAAAAATTTACTTATCGCCTTATTAGACAAGGATTTGAATTTCGCGTTGATTTTGATTTAACAAAACCTATCGCGACACCCGCAGCTCCATGGGGTTATAAAGATTAGAGCATCGATTATCTTTTAGTAACAAGATCCAAGAAAATTAACCGATTATAAAACTATGACTGAATTACTCGAAAAACCTCAACCACCAGCTGACGGTGAATGTTGTGATAGCGCATGTGAACCCTGTGTATGGGATCATTATTACGCTGCACGTAAAAAATGGCGTTTGCAACAAGTTGAACTTAAAGAACAACAAGCAAAAGAAAATGATGTTGATTAACTAACAATGATAATCATAAAAACATTAACCACTAAACCTTTACCGCCTGCTGATGACGACTGTTGTGGCGGCGGTTCATGCGCTCCTTGTGTTTGGGATCAATATTACGCTGATCTAGATCAATGGCACATACAGCACACTGATACTCAAAAAGAAAAAACAATCAAAAATTCTTCCGATGTTTAACCCAATGCGGTAATTGACACAAAAGTACCACTATCACTGAACACCACATAAGCATGGCAAAGGGTAATGCACTGCCATCATAAAAATAAGCGAGAATCGGTCCAGCAAGTGAACCAATACCAAATCGCAAGGTGCCGATAACAGCTGTCGCGGTACCTGACTCTCGATTAAACTCTAATAAAATTAACGAATCAGAGTTTACTGCAATCATCGAAATACTTCCCATTAACGGTAAAAGAGCAAAAACCGTATAGATAAGCGATAACTGAAAATATTGTGCGACTAATAAACTGCTAGAAGCTAGTAGAGCTACCATCAATCCATAAGACAGCATTTTTCTAGAACCTTTTCTGGTTACTAGGCGAGTATTGATAAAATGAGCACCCATCAACGTCATTACATTTATGCCAAATAAGAAACTAAACATAAATTCAGAAACTTTAAACACCGTCAAATAGACAAATGGAATCGCGGTAATAAAAGCAAAAAAGGCTAAAGATATCGTCATAGAACTTAATAAATCTAATCTCGATTTTTTATGCCCCAATACAATTTTATAGCGCGCTAAAAAGCTTACATTCTCTACTTTTACATAAATTTTTTTTTCTGGTAAGAATCGGTAAGCAAGGCCTAATATTAATAAACTATATATGCCGAGCACAACGAAAATAGCCTGCCAGCTATGCAGCAATAAAACACTGCCAATACTTGGTGCGATCATTGGCGCTACCATCATGATCATAGAAACATACGAAAACCCTTTAGCCGTATTATTGCCATAACGTTCTTTAATCGTTCCAGGAACTACTACCGTAGCGGCACTACTGATAAATGCCTGACCAAAACGCAGCATTAAAAATTGCTCAATCGATGTCGCAAATGGTATCGCCAAGCTCATTAAGGTAAAGCCAGAAATACCAATTATCACCAATCGGCGACGACTATGTTTATCCGCTAAAGGCCCGAAAAAAAGCAAACCTAATGCATAGCCCAACAAATAAATGCTTAAGCTATTTTGAATAGACGGCATATCCGTGGATAATTGCGTTGCTAAAATAGGCATAGCAGGCAAATACATATCAATCGCTAGAGGAGAAATAGCAATGATTGATGCCAATAAAGGCAATAGCAAGGCTAACGATATTTGAGGAGAGTTTTGGTTGCGATTAATCATTATTTTTGTGAATACTCATATACCAGTCTACCTAAAGTTGCTACGGCTTTATCAACTTTATCGCTCCATTTAACCCCGAAACTTAACCGCATATAATTTTTATATTGACCCGATGGTGAAAATATTTGTCCGGGAGCAAAGCTTACCCCTTCTTCAATAGCTTTAGAAAAAATAACACTGGTATCAACATGCGAACGACAGCGGATCCAAAGTACGCTACCTCCTTGTGGCTTAGAGATACACACTTCATGTGGAAAATATTCAGCAATTAATGCCCTCATTCGCTCTCGATTGTAACTTAAAGTTTTTCTTAGTACCTGCAAATGCCTATCGTATTCACCGCTGAGTAAATAATCGGTCAGCGTCCATTGTTGTAACATCGCTGTAGAACATGACTGTGCACGCTTAATTCGCTTTGCGCTTTCTTCAAATTTACCCGGTATCAACCAACCAATACGATAACCCGGTGCTGCTGTTTTTGAAAATGACGAGCATGTCATCACCAAGCCTTTTTCAGAATAAAGTTGTGCTGGAATGGGGCGATTTTCAGTAAAATATAAATCGCTATACACGTCATCTTCAATTAAAGGGATATCCCGTGACTCGAGTAATTTAACTAATGATTGACGCTGCTCATTTGTCATCATTGAACCAAGCGGATTATTAATTGCGGTAGAAAATAAGCAAGCCGTTACATTATGTTTGTTGAGTACTTTTTCTAATTCGCTTACACAAACCCCTTCTTCTGTACAGGTGTATACTTCAAGCGCTTTCATGCCTAAACTTTCTATTAATTCAATCAAGCCAAAATAACATGGCGACTCAACCGCAATAATATCGCTACGTTTTGCTACACACTGTAATGCAATCGAAAGCGCTTCTTGAGCACCGCTGGTGATCACCATATCCTGATGGTTCACATCCACACCTTGTTCTTGATAGCGTAACGCTAACGTTAAACGTAATTTGGCATCGCCATTTACAGGCCCATAACTGACGGCTTTTTCAGCAACGCGACTTAACACTGAACGCATTAATCGCGCTAGTGCTTTATCTGGTGGGTGAGCATTTACCGGATTTGAGATGCCAAAAGCAACAGTGTCAGGCAAATGGACTGCATCATAAACTTGTTCAATTAAACTTCGACAAGATACCTCAACCGGTTCACAACATGCCCATTTGGCACGCATAGGTAATAATGTTCGCGCTTGTTTAGCTTTTAAATAATAGCCTGATTGCGGTCGCGCTGAAATGCAGCCTTGTCTTTCAAGTTCAATATAGGCTTGTTTAACAGTCGGTACGCTGATATCAAATTGTCGACTTAGCTTTCGTAAACTAGGGAGCTTATCACCAGCTCGTAATGCACCAATTTCTACTTGGCGATCAATAAAATCTATCACTTGTTGGTATAAAAACTCTGACGATGATTTATCTAATATACGCATAAAAACTCTTTAGCTGCCCAATCAAACTGTATAGGTTTCATTTTCATTTTTTTGTGTATGTTATTACATCAAAACATCCGTAAACTGTCTATCTATATTTAAAGACAGCTACAAATATTTTTATTAATGCTTAACTAATAATGGAGATGTTATGAATCCGCTAAAATTAATACATTCATTTTTTAATAAATGGGTAACCTCTGTAAATAAAAGTAACTATTTTGAAATTTTAGTTGCTTTAGAGGCGCCGTCAAACTCGCTTCAAACAAAAAAATTAAGTATGAATAAAGATGGTGAGTGCTGTAAGGGATAATTGATTAAAAGGCATCTAGTGATCAATTTGATTTTCTATTTTTGCAAGGCACTTATTTTAAATTAAGTGAAATTTGCACTACGGCTTGTTGATTCCTTCCTCTTCAAGCCGCTTTTTATTCGCTGAAATAATGTTTCAGCACAAAGCTCTTTAGTATTAATAAAAACAACCTAAAATAATAGCGTATAAATTAGCTCTATGAAGAATAAAAAATAAAGTCTCAGAAGATATCCTTTCTTAATTAAAAGCTTGGTTCATAGCATTGCTCAAGCAAGATGATACAAATAAACTAATCACATATTAACATTTTACCGGCAATTTCTTTGACAAGCTTAGCCGCAAGTTGTGATGTCATATGATCAATATCTTTATGAGGATTAAATTCGACAATATCAGCGCCAACTAACGGAGCGTTTATTTGATGAATAATATTTATCACTTCTCGGCTGGTAAGGCCGCCGGGTTCACGATGAGAAACCCCAGGAGCAAAAGCAGGATCAATTCCGTCAATATCTAAAGAGAGATAAACGGGCCCATCAAAATCAAATACAGTGCCTGTCGACCAATCTTTCATTTCATGCGATTCAACACCAAATTTATCAATTTGTGCTCTTTGATGCTGATTTAAAGTGCGAATACCTATTTGCACTAACCGATCACACAACCCCTCTTCCATCACTCTGGCGAATGGACAAGCATTAGCATAACGATTTCCTTTAAATGAATCGTATAAATCGCTGTGTGCATCTATATGCAGTATGTTCAATTTAGGGAAATATTCACGATAAGCTTTTAATAAAGGATGGCTAATACTGTGATCTCCACCCATTGATAATAAACGAGTATTCGCGGCTAAAAACTTAAGCGATGGTTGATAAATATCATCAATAAAATGATTTTCTTTGGAAAAGCTAAGGTTACCTAAATCCAACCATTGTTCATTATTTTTAAGTTCAATGCCTAATTCTGTCGCGCTGTTTAATGAACCGGATGTTAAAACTTTACGAATCAGATCCGGCGCTAAAGCCGGACCTTTTTCAAAAGAAGAGTTATCATCAAAAGGAATACCTAATAAACCAACGCTAAATTCACTTTTCATCATGTAATTACTCTAACTTTAGTATTCACTTCCAATAGGTGAGCCTGGCGGCATTTTAATAGCTGAAGCAGGTGTGATTAATTTACCTTGGCCAAGGCTATATTCAATTTGGTTTTCAAGTAATGAAAACTGTGCAGCCATTGCTTTATATTTTCTCGCGCTCTTATTGTCATTCAACCAATTTTTTAATTGAGTTAATGCCACAAATACCTCTGAACGTACTTCACTCACTAAACCTTTTTGATGCCAAAGCGCTAATAAATGTTCAATCACTTGTTGATTTACACGTTGCTGAGTCAGTACTTTCAAGCCTTTTTCAGGTGATGACTTAATAGTTGATTTAACTAACTTAGAAAATATCTCTGCCACTGAAAAAATATCATCATCCATCATTGCTTGCTGTTGCAGGCGGGCTAAACGGCCAGCATTGAGCAATAACGTTAGGGTATTTTTAGCACTAGCTTCTGCCGCTGAAACTGGGTCAAACGTTAAACCGGTATTACTAATAAAGCTTTCGCGATCTCTATAGTAACCATATGCCTTGGGTGGAATTAATTTAATGATATGTTCTGGCAGTGTTAGTACTTCTGGTGATAATGTTTTTAATAAAGCATCAAAAGCTGCGGCTTGTGTATTACCATCAACTGGAAAAAGTTGAGCATTTTGCTTTTCTTCTCGCACTTGATAACGATAATCTATTCCGGCAATAAGTTTAGCGGTGGCTTCAACTTGAAAGCGATGAAAGTTATAAATCGGTACGAGTACAGGTTCAATTTCTGACAGTGGCGTGCCAACTGGAATGCTATTTAAACCAAAATCAGCGAGGGCTTTCTCTCTCACCGCCAACATTCTCAATAATTCAACACTAGCATCTTTACCGTTATCCCATAAATGTCCGGTATTATGAGCACCTGAATGAGGTCGTGCGTCTGAATCAGAAACATATAACAAGCCTTTATCTTGCGCACTTTTAATCGTTTTAGCTAAAAAACTTTTCTCTTCATTAATTTCAATATCACTGTAACCATAAGCAATAACATACTTATCCCACACGCCAATTTTATCATCGTAAGCATTAGATAAATCGATTTCTCCATTATTCAATTCAATCAATGGATGAGGATAATCCATCACTGATGCGCGATCATTAGCACTTGCAGCAAAATTATGAGCAATACCTAATGTGTGGCCTACTTCATGAGCAGATAATTGACGAATACGCGCTAATGCCATTTCTTTCATTTTAGAGGTGTCTGTATCAACCGATTTAAACGGAGAGGTTAAACCCAGCGCAATCAAATAATCTTGTCTTACACGTAACGAGCCTAAAGTGACATGACCTTTCATGATTTCACCTGTTCTAGGGTCAATCACTGATGACCCATAAGACCAACCACGCGTAGCACGATGCACCCATTGAATAACGTTATAACGAACATCCATAGGATCAACATCTGCGGGTAACATTTTCACTTGAAAAGCATCTTTATAACCAATCGCTTCATAAGCTTGATTCCACCAACGAGCCCCATCTAAAAGTGCACTTTTAACTGGCTCTGGAACACCTGCATCTAAATAATAAATAATTGGTTCAATCGCTTCACTTACTTTGGCTGAAGGATCTTTTTTCGCTAAACGATGACGAGGGATAACACGCTTTATTAATGGCTCATCGATCGCACTGGCGTAATCTGCATGAGCACTTGACCAAAAACCGCTATATGGATGAAACTCACGCGTCTTATATTTATCGTCAGGTAATTTAATTAATGAGTGATGAAGGTTCACCGTAATTGCTGTATTTTCTGGTGTTACAGAACGTAAATGTTTACCTGCACCATTGCCTTTATAGGTAACGGTAGCTTCAAGTTCGGTATTATTTGGAAACGCTTTAATTCGTTTTTCATACAAACCACTGCGGCTCGCATCTATTTTAAAACTGCCTTCTTTACGGTTTTTTAATCTATCGGAAATATTATGAATGTCTGAAAGTAAAAATGGCGTGTAATCAATTAATACAATCGTTTCGCCCTCTGAGGCAGATTCAACTTTGAACCCCCAAATAATAGAACTGGCAAAGGCTTCATCAATTGCTTTTTTTTCTAATGCATTATCACTATTTGCACGATAATAAGTATTTTTTTGGCGAAGCAAAACCTTATCGCCAACCCGCTCAAACTGCACTAATCGCGTATCGCCCAATTGACCTCGGTCAAGACCAATATCATTAGAGCCAATACCATGCGGCATAGAACTTTGAAAAAGAAACTCTTGATCAAATTTATCAATGGCTAAGTAAACTTTGCCTGATTCGTAATCAATATAAAAAGAAAAGTAACCTTCTTGATAGGTTTTATCTTTAATAAAGTCACTATAGTTAGTGGCTGCTTGCAGCGAAAAAACACTACAGGTTAGTAATAAAAGAATATTTTTAAGAAATTTCATTTATTTTCCTTTTAAATTGAGAATACAGTGAGATTTATAGCCGGTAAATATAGAAAATGGCTACTGATTAACCTGCAATTTATTGTTATAATTAAGTTGAACGTCAAAATGATAATAGTTAATTTTCTGTTAAAGGGTATTCACTCGAAATAACCAATGACACCTGACGATTTAACGCACTAGCTTTTAAAACTCTATGGTTCAAAAAAGCCCAATAAATATAATATACAATTTACTCAATAACGAGTATTAATCTAAAAATTAGGTAAAACAATGCAACGACTTGCCCCATCTTTACGTGAAGATAATGTCTCATTAGATTTAATTTCCCTAATAAAAACCATATTAGCGGCGACAAAAGAAATTTCATTTCGTGTGAGCCAAGCACACCTTGGTGGTTTATTGGGCTCAACCTTAGATGAAAATATTCAAGGTGAAGTTCAAAAGAAATTAGACGTTGTTGCTAACGAATTAATCAAAGATATTTTATTAGAGTCAGGTTTTGTAAAAGCTATTTCTTCTGAAGAAGAAGATCATTCTGTTGCTGGTGATGAAAACGGCAAGTATCTCGTCTCTTTTGATCCCCTTGATGGCAGTTCGAACATCGATATCAACTCGCTGATTGGGACTATTTTTTCAATTCATGAAGCAATTCCGGGGGTTGATGCTGCTGATTCTGCACAATTTAAACAAGCGGGTCATAAACAAGTGTGTGCTGGATATGTACTATACGGTCCATCAACCATGTTAGTAATGACTACAGGTAAAGGTACACATTTTTACGTGTTAGACAGAACTCACGGTGGCTTTCTTCTAGTTGAGCGAAATGTGCAAGTACCACAAGATACAAAAGAATTTGCAGTAAACATGTCAAATCAACGTTTTTGGCAAGCACCGATGCAAAATTATATTAATGACTTACTTGCGGGTGATACAGGTCCACGCGGTAAAAACTTTAACATGCGTTGGATCGCAGCCATGGTTGGCGATATTCATCGTGTATTGCAACGTGGTGGTATTTTTACTTATCCTGCAGACAGTAAAAATTCTGAACAGCCTTATAAATTGCGCTTAATGTATGAAGCAAACCCAATGAGCTATCTAATTGAACAAGCAGGTGGTGTAGCGATGACATCTCAAGGCCGAATTATGGAGATTGAACCAACTGACATTCATCAACGTGTTGAAGTGATAATGGGTTCTAAAAACGAAGTAGAGAAATGCTTGTCTTACTATAAGTAGATAATTTCCAAACCTATTTGAGGCCTGTTACCACCGATAAAACGATGTGATAACAGGCTTTTTTATTACCGTTCCTTTTACCGCAACCTTGCTCACCATCTTCTGATAACTCCCTTCAAGATCAACATTTCTCACAATAATAAAGTAATTTTATTGACATAAATCAATAAAGGTTTACAATTTTCAGTAATTACTGAAAATTCAGAAACAACTAAAACCTTACTGAGTTGATAAAAATATGATCATCACACCAATGCAACAATCGCTCATTTCTCACTTTGGTGAAATGGGCTCTCGCTGGGGGCTTAATCGAACATTAGGTCAAATGTATGCACTCATTGTGCTGACCGAAGAACCACTTAATGCTGATCAAATTAGTGATGCATTATTAATTTCTCGATCAAATGTCAGCATGGGCATCAAAGAATTAAAGTCGTGGAATTTAATTAAACTGCATCATATTCCTGGCGATCGAAAAGAATACTTTTCTGCACCAAAAGACATCTGGGAAATCGCAAGAACGTTAATTATTGAACGAAGAAAGCGTGAACTTGATCCCACATTGTCAACGTTTCGTGATGCGCTGTTACAAGACCCCGCAAATGAAGCCGATAAATACACTCAACAGCGTGTACAAGATATGCACGATTTGATGGAAATGGTCACCATTTGGAGCACAGAATTACAAAACATGTCTTCAGATAAGCTGTCGACATTACTCAAACTCGGCTCAGGTGTTGGCAAAATTCTCGATGCTAAAGAAAAGTTTCTTAAAAAATAACGGAGTATTACCGCTATGTTAGATATTGCTGCGGATCCAAATGAATTAAGCTTTATGCTTTCGCGAATACAGTTTGCCTTAAACATTAGTTTTCACATTCTATTTCCTACTATAAATATTGCTCTGTGTTGGATGTTGCTGTTCTTTAAGGTGCGATATAACCAAACACAAGATGAAACATGGCTGAGTATCTATCGCTTTTGGGTACGTATATTTGCGCTTACCTTTGCGATTGGCGTTGTTACAGGCATCGCAATGTCGTTTCAATTTGGTACAAATTGGCCCGGTTATATGGAAACCGTGGGTAATATTGCTGGTCCTCTGCTCGGTTATGAAGTACTAACAGCTTTCTTTCTAGAAGCCTCATTTTTATCGATAATGCTCTTTGGTAGTGAACGAGTATCAGCACATGTTCATACAATAGCAACATTGTTGGTGGCCATTGGTACAACTATGTCAGCATTTTGGATCATTGCACTCGACTCATGGATGCAGACGCCACAAGGTTATGAAATGATCGACGGTGTCGCATATGTAACTAGCTGGATGGAAGTTATATTTAATCCTTCAATGCCTTATCGTGTCAGCCATATGTTATTGGCCTCTGGGCTTACCGCCGCATTTTTTGTTGCTGGAATATCCGCATATCGTATATATAAAGGCGACAATAAATCATCGGCAAAAGTAGAACTTAAATTTTCAATGGCGGTTGCAGCCGTTATTATTCCTTTGCAAATAATGGTTGGCGATTTACACGGTTTAAATACTTTAAAACATCAACCTGCAAAAGTAGCGGCAATGGAAGGCGCGTGGGAAACAAAACAAGGTTTACCGTTATTATTATTTGCTATTCCTGATGAAGAAACACGTAAAAACCATTTTGAAATCGCTATCCCAAATCTTGCGAGTCTTATTTTAACACACGATATGAATGGTGAAGTGCAAGGGCTAAATGAATTTATCGGTGAGCACCCACCTGTCGCACCGGTATTTTTCAGCTTTCGCATCATGATAGCCGTAGGCTTATTAATGCTATTAATCTCTTGGTTAGGTTGTTATTTTTATGTCTATAAAAAACAATTTCCTACTTGGTTATTAAAAAGCACTATTGTGATGACATTTTCAGGTTGGGTTGCCACTATTGCCGGCTGGTATGTCACAGAGATAGGCCGACAACCCTACCTTGTCAGTGGTTTACTCAGAACTAGAGATGCGGTAACGATAACGCCACCTGAAAATATTGCCATATCATTAGCTATTTACGCGCTG
>JAQWHO010000249.1 GCA_029249355.1 Thalassotalea sp. | reverse complement strand
AGATGGAGAGACTTTAATAGATCTTTTTAGTTTAGTTCCTGAATGGCAAAGTGAGAAATTTCCGCGTCCTGACATGACAAAAGGCGGAAAGCCAAAAGTAATGAAAGGGGGTGTCTGTGATAGTTTTGATTGTGAAACTGGTGGAATAAATATTAAGTACACTCGTCAAATGGAAGTATTTGAAATTTCATCCGTTGAAGGTGGTTCGCTTCGGTGTGGTAACTGTAGATATTGGAAAACAGGCCCCAGGTTTCTTCTTGAGCAAATATATTATTTGAATGAAGTTGCAAGTGAGGTTGAGGAATTAGTTAGCCAACGCATTGATTTTTTAACTAAGTCACAAGAGGCTTTCAATCATTCAGACTATCAAAGAGCTGAAATAATTTCAGAAAAATTTTCACAAAAGGCTGATGAAGTTACAGCCCTTTTGGCTCATCGGGTTCAAGAACAAAAAAGACGGGATTTAATGTTGAGGAAAACTATCGAAGTAGCCAAGTTAGACTCAAAAAATAAGCAACTGCCGATTGAGTTTGGCACAATAACCGATCCTAATGATTTAAAGTGGGAATCAATGGGGGTATTTGATGCTGCTATGGAAAGAACAACTCAAGCAGCCGTTCTAGGGATTATTGGAGAGGAAAGTACAATATCAATGATACAATTAGAAAAGTTTTGCACTAAGTTTGCATCGTTATCTAAAAACACTAACCCTTTGCTATTTGTGCCCAATGATGAAGTTAAACGGGCGGCAATATTGTATAAATTGTCAAGCATAACAAAAGAGCTTGGTCGCTCATTTGATGATGATGAATTTGATGATCCAAGAGTCCTATTATCAAATTTAGGAGAAGAAAAGTTCATGCAACTAGGACAATCATTGACTTCTCTTGAAGCTGATTTATTAAAAATAGAGGAGAAGAAATAATGGACTTTTTATTTGCAGACAGTGAAGCAGAAAAAATGATCGAAGAGGCTAAAGATAAAAGGTTAAAGAAAGGTTTAACAAATGTATCTAAAGCCTGTCGAGCCTTGCTCCTCAATAATAAGAAGCTTACTTATGAAGAAATTGGAGACTATTGTGTTGAAAATTTCAAGACGCCAGGAAAAGGTGCATTTGGCAATGGTAGCGACAGCAGTAAAAAATATAAAGAGCTAATAGGCTTTTACAAATCTTTGATTAAAGTTGATCGCAAAGATGATGAGGATGAGCTTTCAGAATTGCCGATAGGAGTGAAGGCGTATATCAGCCAATTAGAACAACGAAATAATCTATTAGAGAAAGTGCAAAAAGAAATTGATGGTAAATCGCTAAGGACAGAAGTTGTATCGTTGACCGATACGATAAAATCACATGGTTTTGAATCTGATCATGCTAATACGGTTGTAGCGCAAGGGGTATTGACTACTGAACAGAAGAAATCCTTAAGAGTTTTGTTATTTGATTTACCGGAATATGCTAGCGAAGAGCTTGAAATTCAGGGGGATGATGAAATGGTTCGTTTGGTTTCTAAATCTACGGGAGTTATATTGCTAAACCCTCGTCAGTACAACGGCCTGAAGGATTTATTAAAGTAGTTAGGTACTATTGCTCTGGCCTTTTTTGAATTAATAAATCCCTTGAGACAGGCTCAATAAATCTCTATTTCTGAGCCTGTTAATTTGACAAGGGACTTGTATGTCAATTGGTGTATTTAGCTCAACTACTGGGGTCTGTTGGGGTTGTAGCCGATAATGAATCCAAAGCCCACTTGAGATCGATATATTCCGACACACTTGTCTTCAGTTTGTGCAGTAAGTCTGTAAAGCAATTTACTGTCTTTTTTGGAAAAACTAATCAAAACGTTATTAGTAACAGAGTATCAATTTTATTGGTTACCTTGAAAGCTATGTTTTTATTAATTAAACAGAGACAAATAATATTTTCGAATATTTGTTTTTTAGTATAGATTTCAATCTGTTAGTTGTGTAAAAATGATTGTCAGGAGTTAATTGATAGGAGATGCCATAAAAAATAATATTAAGGTAACAAAATGAGCGTAAATTGTTTTTATAAAAGTGAATTAAAAGAAGAGTTGAAAAAAGAGCTACTTAGCAATAAGAATTTTAGCAATAAAGATCGGGAAATCCTGCACTTTATGTTATTTGAAATACTAAAAGAGTACGAGTTTTCAAAAATTTTAATTAAGCAAAATGTAAGTGTTGCTGGTGACGAAGGCATCGAATATTTATATTTTATTGACGGTCAGTACTTACCATTTCAACAAAGAAAAGATTTCGCAAGGTATGTTTTCAACAAATCTAAATTTGCGACAGATTTAAAAATGTCTTATCAATATCACAATCACTATGGCGAAGTTCTTATTAAATTTCTAGAAGCTGCGACAGCAGCATTAGTTGATTATACTATTTCAGGTGTATTTAAAGATATAGTAAGTAATGGAGGGCTATTTGTTACGGCTCCAATGGAAAAGGCTTAATGTGCTTCAATCCTCCTAATTCTGGATGCTGCTCGTATTAAAGTTCGTCTAATCGAGAAAAATTTTCTAGCCATGATATGTATTACCTTGATGAATAATATCAATGCAGTAAAAACTGTTTATCATATTTCTTAAAGTGGAATTTAGTGTAATAATAGACATGGCTTTGTATGTTTAATCTTGTGAAGTCAGGCCGTATCAAAGAGGCCAGTTCCCACGATTGATGAACGAAATGGATATACTTTGAATAGATAGTAAATTCGCGTAGCGAATGTGTACCAATAAAATTTACTCGACAAAAAGAGCGTGGGCTTTTTGTTGCGTATTTTTGTATTGGTGAAAACATGTTGCTTAATAATGAAGACTTGCTTAACAATGTTAAAAGGCAAGCCAAAAGGCTTTCGAAAAAATTATCTATTCCGCTTGGCCAAAGCCAAGAAATGTTGTCCTATGTTGTTTATGGCTGTGATAGTTATGGACAGTTAATTTCATTGCTGAAGTCTGACTCCTTTGAAAATAAAAATTTGATATTAGCGGCTTTACACCCTAAAGCAGAAGACTTCCTTCTGAAATTTCTCAATACTGATATGAATAATATTTTGTCTCGTTTTAATGAAAGGGTTGAAAAAATAAAAATAAACGAAAATAGCGTTGTTGAAATTTTCGGTATTGAACCAACTGATTTTAAAAGTAAAATAAAATAAAATCCTTTTAAATTATACAGATATGTATAATTCTGTTCTGTTTACAATCGTTTTACTCTCATATATATTAGCAAAAAAGGCTGAACGGACAGCCTATGCCTACACATATTTAGCTGATATTTAAATATGAACGATGAAGCAGAGCATCCGTAAAAATTTGGTTTTCATAATTAACAAACTGGCGTTAGTAGGCTGTTGTTTGTTTTAATTTATGGATAACTAAATGATCACATCAGACACATTAACCTTAAAGTTAAAACTCCAAGCTAAACTTCTTGCAAAATCTCTAAATTTACCTGAATCATTTGGTTATGATTTATTAGCAAAAACTATCTACCAACATATAGACTTTGAAGATTTATGCGACTCAATAGCTGAATTTAATTATGCATCAAGTTTTGGGGCTTTATCTGAATATCAAAAGTTAAAGTACGTATTGATCTGTGAAGTGGAAGATAAAGAATTAATTGAAGAACTTCATTTAGAAATAGAACAAATGGCGATTCGACTAGAATCGAAGGCAGTAATAAATATTTCTGATATTGATTTGATTTCAAATTTATATAAATTATTTGGTCTTGAGAATGAGTCAAAATACATTGTAGATGCCGAGCACATCGAATTGGATTGGCAACTATGTTTTGATTCATTACAAGATCATTACGCTGTTTTAAGCACTGATCTGTTAATCAATGAAATACCATTCCGTTTTCTAGCAACAAAAGTTTCATTTGATGAGTTCTCTGTTGATAACGTAAAGCATTCACTTCATACGAATCTTACACAATCAGATGACTCAACTGCTAAAACAAACGAAGAAAGAATAAAAATAGATGAACATATAAAATGGGTAGGTGATAGCTGTGACTGCTTATCAAATTTTGAATCAGATACTCCTGACCGCAATCCTTCTTATTTTAAAATAAATAATCAAAATTATCTGGTATATGGTTTCCCATTATCACCGCATTTGTCAATCACTGACATTGGACACGCCTCCAATATTAATATTCGGATAAAAGATACTGAAGAAAAGCAGGTGTTTATTTTAAATTTAGGAAGTGAAAGATTAACTCTTGAGTGCATTTTTCTGAACAAAATCGAGGACGGTGAAAAGTGCTATTCATCGAAAAATCAATGGATTAATGATTCACTTTTATCTCGTAAAGATGCATGTAAATTTCGAATTGTTTTCAATAACTCCTATTACTTAATGATCTTGCGACCTTTTGCTCACGTGGATTGGCTGGTGAATGCACTATGAAAACATTCTTAAAAGAAGCAACAGTATTGAGTGTTTTTGATTTCCATAATGGTGAGAAAATATTTCTTGGGGAAATG
>JAQWHO010000248.1 GCA_029249355.1 Thalassotalea sp. | reverse complement strand
TTACGCCGAGTACGTGATTATGCAGATGTAAAAACAAATGGTGAAGTGAATCAAGACACAGCTAGTAAAGCGTTAAATATGCTTGAAGTAGACAGCGAAGGTTTTGATATTATGGATAGAAAACTGCTTTTAGCGATCATTGAAAAGTTTAGCGGGGGCCCCGTTGGCTTAGATAATGTTGCTGCTGCAATTGGTGAAGAACGAGAAACCATTGAAGATGTACTAGAACCATTTCTCATTCAACAAGGTTATCTTCAACGAACGCCTAGAGGGCGTATAGTTACAGATAAAGCCTATCAACATTTTTCAATACTTAACCCCAAATAAAGCCAACTGACTCTTATTTTAAAGAGTCGGCGCTTCATAACATAATTTTTCTTTATTATTGAATTTTGAACAAAAAAAAGCCCGCTCTAATTAGGCGGGCCAACTTAAATTTCAAGTTGCTAGAAGGAATATATGTTCCAAAAAACATGTCAGAGAGAATAAATAAATATCTATTCAAAATCTAGCTAATGATTAAACCTAGGGGGAGAATTTATTCATGCGCTAGCTCAGAAAACAAGAGTATTTTATTGCAGTAGCAGACGAATAACAAACGAATTAAACTTATAGTTCGCATTAGAAAAACTAATGGATTATGGTGCTTGTGTTTTTTGCTCCTTATCAAATGAAGCCTACAAATTTATCACTTTGAAATATTATTCACAATTTCTTGCATTCTCTTGCGTGAAACACTTGTTTGCTGGACTATTCTTCTATTACTATAGTCACTTAGAATTCAAGATTAAAAGCCATACATTAATTCATGCAAACGGTTAACAATACATTTCAAATTCGGGTTTATTATGAAGATACTGATGCAGGCGGTATTGTTTATTATGCTAATTATTTAAAATTTTGTGAACGTGCTCGTACTGAATGGTTAAGAACGCTTAAAATTAACCAATCTTTTTTTTTAGAACAAAACTGCGGTTTTGTGGTCAGAAAGGTTGAAATGGATAACATGGCTTCTGCCAAACTGGATGATTTACTGACAGTAACTTCAACAATTAGTGAAATAAAACGCGCTAGTCTCCGGTTTACGCAACAAATCACCAATGAACAACAAACCTGCTTATGTAAAGTAGAAGTTGTTGTCGCTTATGTTAATTTATTACGTAGTAAACCTTGTGCAATACCCAACACTATATTAGGAGCGTTAAAAGGTGTCAGCTGAACTTTCTTTTTTTGATTTATTTTTACAAGCTAGCTTATTAGTAAAAGCCGTTATGTTAACTTTACTTGGTTTTTCAATTGCCTGTTGGACCATGATTTTTCAACGAAGAAAAATATTACGCGCTGCAAGAAGTCAATTGCAAACCTTCGAGGACAAGTTTTGGAGTGGTGCTGATTTAACAAAGCTATATAACGAAGTATCGGCAAGAACTCACATACAAGGTATTGAAAGTTTATTTGTTGCCGGCTTTAAAGAATTTGCAAAATTACGAAAAAGCCACATTAGTACCCCTCAAGTTATTGTTGATGGTACTCACCGAGCAATGCGAGTTGCCATGTCACGCGAAGTTGATGAGTTAGAAACGCATTTACCTTTTATGGCAACCGTTGGCTCAATTAGTCCATATATTGGTTTATTTGGTACGGTTTGGGGGATTATGAACTCGTTTATTGCTATTGGTGCACAAGAGCAAGCTACATTAGCACAAGTTGCTCCAGGTATTGCTGAAGCACTGATTGCAACAGCAATGGGCTTATTTGCTGCTATTCCTGCAGTAATGGCGTATAACCGTTTTACTCATCATGTTGAAAAATTAGAAAATAGTTACGGTAACTTTATGGAAGAATTTTCCAGCATATTACAACGTCAAACTACGAATGAATCATAAGTTGGGTGGGGTAAGTTATGTATAATCGTGTAAGGCGACGTAAAGTTGCTGAAATTAATGTAGTTCCCTACATTGATGTTATGTTGGTGTTACTTATTATTTTTATGGTAACTGCCCCCCTTATTACGCAAGGCGTTAAAGTTGAGTTGCCAAAAGCAGATGCTGAGCCTTTGAGTAAAGACAGTAAGCCCCCGCTTGTTGCTTCGGTTGACGCTCAAGGCCAATATTATTTAGCGGTTGGTACGAGCAAAAATGAGCCCATGTCAGCAGAGGAAGTGGCAACACTTGTTGCGGCACACTTAAAAGTAGAGCCTGATACGCCAGTAGTTGTTAATGGTGATGGCGCGGTATCGTACGATGCTGTTATCCAATTGATGGTGCTATTACAACAAAAAGCCGGTGTTCCATCTGTTGGACTCATGACTGATTCGTTGGAGAACTAAGTAAGTGGATCATAAGTTGTTAAGCGCAGTTTCATTAAGTTTAGCTTTGCATATTTCATTAGTCTTAGTGTTAGTACTTGGCGACTTTTCTTCACATCCCCCAAAACCAACTCCTACGGCTGTCCAGGTTCAGCCTATTCAAGCTGTCGCAGTCGAGAGAAGTAAAATAGAAGCACAAGTGAATAAACTTAAACAGAAAAAAACGGATGAAGCTAAACGTTTAAAGCAACTTGAAGATCAAGCCGCTGCAGCAAAACGTAAACGTGTTAAAGAAGAGACACGTATTAAAAACTTAGAAAAACAGCGCAAGAAAAAAGAGGCAGAGAAAAAAGCTGCTGATGCCGCCGCCAAAAAAGCGACAGCAAAAGCGAATGCAGCAGAAAAATTACGCAAGAAAAAAGAACAAGAAAAAAAACAAGCTGACAAAGCCGCGGCAGATGCAAAAGCCAAACGTTTAAAAGAAGAAAAAGCAGCGAAAGAAGCGGAAAGAATTCGTAAGAAAAAAGCCGCAGAAAAAAAACGTAAAGAACAAGAAGCTAAAGAAAGAGCCGTTCAAGAGGAAGCATTAGCGAATCAAATGGCAGAAGAGATGGCTAGTCGTCAACAAGCAAGACAACAACAAATGATGACCGAGGTCGGCCGTTATACCGCTTTAATTACTCGTGCTATCCAAAGTAATTTAATTACTGATAAGTCGAGTATGGAAAATAAATCGTGTAAATTAACGATAAAATTGGCTCCATCTGGCTTCGTTATTAATGTAGTATCCGGTAACGGCGATAGAATAGTATGTGATGCAGCAAGTAAAGCTGTATATAAAGCTGGAAAACTTCCGGTATCAAAAGATCCAGAAGTATTTGAAAAAATGCGTACAATCAGTTTAACTGTAGTACCCGAATTTTAATCAATAAAAGAAGAATTTAACCTTATCCTTATGATGAAAATTAAATTAATTTTAGCTGTTTGTTTATCTCTGTTAACTCACCAAGCATTTGCCACCTTAGAAATAATTATCACCGAAGGTATTGATGGTGCAAGACCTATTGCTGTTTTACCTTTTAAATGGACGGGCAGTAACCCTTTGCCTGAAAATATTGGCAATGTTATCAGTGAAGACTTATTAAGAAGTGGCAAGTTTAGTCCTATTAATGAACTGCGTTTTCCACAACACCCTCAAAGCGGTAGTGAAATAGATTACGCGGCATGGGCAGCCTCAGGTGTTGAAAATATTGTTATTGGCCAAGTTTCTCAAGCTGCACTTGGTCGTTATAAAGTGAGTTATCAATTAATCGATGTGATCCGCGGCCAAATAACGGGTGGTCAAACTCAGATGTTGAGTAACGGACAATTAGTCAAAACGTCTGATCATATTCTTGCAGAAAGCTCTGTAGAAATTAGTAGCGATCAATTTAGACGTTATGGTCATCGAATTAGTGATGAAATATATCAAAAATTAACGGGTACAAGAGGTGCGTTTTTAACTAAAATTGCGTACGTTATTGTTCGTGATCAAGGAAATTATCCATATCAGCTTGTTATTGCTGACTATGACGGTTATAACGAACATGTGTTATTAAGTTCTAAAGAACCATTGATGTCACCTACGTGGGATCCAACAGGTAATAAGCTTGCTTACGTGACGTTTGAGAATCATCAAGCACAAATTTTTATGATTGATATTTACTCAGGAAAAAGAAGTTTAATTAGTTCTTTTACAGGTATTAACAGCGCTCCTCGTTGGTCGCCTGATGGTAAAAAATTAGCGATGGTTTTATCGAAAGATGGTAACCCAGAGCTTTATGTGATGAACATAAAAACGAAAAAATTACGTAGAATTACACGTCATCGAGCTATAGATACCGAGCCAAGTTGGTCTCCTGATGGTAATTCATTGATATTTAGTTCAGAACGGGGTGGAAAAGCTCAGCTATATCGCGTAAATTTAGTGGACGGTAAAGTAAGGCGACTTACTTTTGATGGTGAAATGAACCTTGGCGGCTCATTAACACCCGATGGTCGTCAACTTGTTATGGTAAATAGAACACGTGGTCAGTATCATTTAGCGAAACAAGAGTTAGACTCTGGAATTTTTCAGGTACTAACAAAAACTCGTTTAGATGAATCACCCAGTATTGCTCCAAATGGTGGCATGATTATTTACAGTACTTTGCATAATAACCGTCAAGTATTAAGTTTAGTGTCTGTAGATGGTCGATTTAAAGCACGTTTACCTGCGCTTAATGGGCAAGTAAAAGCACCTGCTTGGTCACCATTTTTATAATAAAATTAAAGAATATAAAATCTTGAAACAATAAGGAAAACCGAAATGCGCTTGAATAAAACTGTTAAAGCTCTTGCGATTGCATTACCTATGATGGCATTAGCTGCATGTAGTTCAAATTCTGAAACTGATGAGCAAAGCCAAGTTGATACTAATGCACAAACGCAAACATCAACTACTGAACAAGATAACGTACAAGTGACTGCTGCACAACGTGCTGCTGAAATTGAAGAACAGAAACGCCAAGAAATTGAACGTTTACGTTCTGAACATATCGTTTATTTTGACTTTGATAAATCATCAGTAAGTGGTGAGTTTTCAGCAATTTTAGATGCTCACGCTAAATTTTTAAATGAAAATTCAAGTGTAAGTGTTTTAGTTGAAGGTCATGCTGATGAGCGTGGTACTCCTGAATACAACATTGCATTAGGCGAGCGTCGTGCTAAAGCTGTGGTTACATATTTAGAGAACATGGGTGTAGCTGCATCACAATTAACTGTAGTTAGCTACGGTGAAGAAAAGCCTATGGTTAAAGATCGCTCAGAGAGTGCTTTTGCTAAAAACCGTCGTGCTGTTTTAGTATACTAATTCAGACAAATAAAGTTAGGTAATTAAATGAAACTGAATAAAGTTTTATTTGGCATATCTTTCGCTGCTATTACACAAACTGTAATAGCAGCAGAGCCAGCCCCAGTTGTAGATGTAACTCGTGGTAACACCAATTTTAAATCACTTTCTATTCAAGAACGACTCGATCAATTAGAGCGAAAACTTGATGCGCGTAATCGTGCTCAAGTTAATGTTCAAGGTCAGTTAGATGAATTGCAAAATGAAGTGAACGAACTTCGCGGTGTCACAGAGCTACATACACATCAACTCAGCCAAATTCTTGAACGTCAGCGTGAGTTGTATCAAGAGTTGGATCGTCGCGTGTCACAAGCGTTAAAACCTGCTAATTCTGTACCTGCTTCTATTGAAGCGCCGGCAAATGCTGTTCAAGCAAATTACAGCAGTAATTTAACTGAAAATGAAGCCTATGACCGTGCTGTAAATATGGTACTTAAAGATAAGCAGTATGATAAAGCAATTCCAGAATTTCGTACTTTTAACCAAAAATTTCCTAATTCATCCTATGCAGCGAATGCACATTATTGGTTAGGGCAATTGTTGTTTAATAAAAATGAATTGGTTGAAGCGAAAAAAGAATTTGAAGTAGTTGTTACACAATTTCTTGATTCGAGCAAGCGCAGTGATGCTTTGCTTAAATTAGCAACAGTTGAACAAAAACAAAATAACAACGCTAGAGCTGTTAATTTGTTTCAACAACTGATAAAAGAATATCCTAATTCAAGTGCGGCAAAATTAGCGCAACCTAGGTTAACAAGTTTATTGTAATAATTTTGTTGATAACTTGTTCACTATGTTGGCTTTTTAATCAAAACAAAAGATATCCTAAAAAAACTTAATTTTGTTGTTGCACTCAACAGAATTATCAGTATCATATGCGGCGCGTTGAACGAGACGTGCAACGCATATAAATGTCGGTCGTTAGCTCATTTGGTAGAGCAGTTGGCATTTAACCAATTTGTCGAAGGTTCAAATCCTTCACGACCGACCACTTCTTTTTTAATAAAAAGTAGTGGGGGTCACTCATTTATAGAATAAATTTAATCGGTCGTTAGCTCAGTTGGTAGAGCAGTTGGCTTTTAACCAATTTGTCGAAGGTTCAAATCCTTCACGACCGACCACTTCTTTTTTAATAAAAAGTAGTGGGGGTCACTCATTTATAGAATAAATTT
>JAQWHO010000247.1 GCA_029249355.1 Thalassotalea sp. | reverse complement strand
GAGCGCTTTGTTTTCGTTAACATGATAAAAATAATGAAAAATTGAAAAAAGCGGAATAAAGTGAGTAAATGATCACATTACTACTTGCCCTTAGCTAACTCTTCACGTAGAATTCGCGCCCTATATTTTTAAATTTAGCGTCATAATGATGGCGCAGTACGGAGTAGCTATGTACGCGGTATTCCAAAGCGGTGGTAAACAGCACCGTGTAACTGAAGGTCAAACGGTTCGTTTAGAAAAAATCGAACTTGAAATTGGCGCATCAGTTGATTTTGATAACGTTTTAATGATCGCCGATGGCGAGAACATCAATGTAGGCGCGCCTTACATTGCAGGCGGAAAAGTAACAGCGGAAGTTGTTACTCAAGGCCGTGGTGATAAAATTAAGATTGTTAAGTTTAAACGTCGTAAGCATTCACGCAAGCAAGCGGGCCATCGTCAATGGTTCACTGAAGTGAAGATTACTGGTATTAACGGCTAATTAGGAGCGATTAAAAATGGCACATAAGAAAGCAGCAGGTAGTACCAAGAATGGTCGTGATTCAGAGAGTAAACGTTTAGGTGTTAAACGTTTCGGTGGTGAATCAGTATTAGCAGGTAACATCATTGTTCGTCAACGTGGTACTCGTTTCCACGCTGGTAACAACATGGGTATCGGTAAAGACCATACTTTATTCGCATTATCTGACGGTAAAGTTCAGTTTGATGTTAAAGGTCCTAAAAACCGCAAGTTTGTAAGTATTGTTGCAGAGTAACAGTATTTAAGAATTGAAAAACCCTGCTGTTTGGCAGGGTTTTTTTTTGCAGCTATATTTGATCTAACATTAAATAGTTAGGCTTTGTATAAACTAAGCGAGTAAAATCGCTTATAATACATACAATAAATTAGTTTTGGAGTGTTTTATAACACCATGAAATTTGTAGATGAAGTTGAAATTCGCGTAGAAGCCGGAGACGGCGGAAATGGCTGCGTAAGTTTTCGTAAAGAAAAGTATATCGAATTCGGTGGTCCAAACGGCGGAGACGGCGGAGACGGCGGTGATGTTTACCTCATTGCTGACGAAGGATTAAATACCTTAATTGATTATCGTTTTGAGCGCTTCCATCGAGCAAAGCGTGGTGAAAATGGTAAAAGTCGTGACTGTACTGGTAAAGGTGCAGATGATTTGTTTTTAAAGGTACCTGTGGGCACGCGTGCCGTTGATATTGATACTGATGAACTTATTGGTGATTTAACACAACATAAACAAAAGTTGCTTGTCGCGAAAGGTGGCTGGCATGGTTTAGGTAATACGCGTTTTAAAAGTAGTACTAACCGAGCTCCTCGCCAGAAAACTGATGGTACGCCGGGTGAAATTCGTAGCCTTAAATTAGAATTACTTTTATTAGCAGATGTTGGCTTATTAGGCTTGCCAAATGCAGGTAAATCTACTCTTATACGTAGTGTTTCCGCTGCTAAACCTAAAGTTGCAGATTATCCATTTACCACACTTGTGCCAAATTTAGGTGTTGTACGAGTCAATACGCAAAGTAGTTTTGTTATTGCGGATATTCCTGGGTTAATCGAAGGTGCTGCTGATGGCGCAGGTTTGGGTACACAATTTTTAAAACACTTAGAACGATGCCGTATTTTACTACACATTGTTGATGTGATGCCTGCTGATGGTTCTGACCCGTTAGAAAATGCTAAAACGATCATTAAAGAACTTGAAATACATTCAGCCAAATTAGCCGGAAAACCTCGATGGTTAGTCTTTAATAAATTAGATTTAATCCTAGAAGAAGAAGCTAAAGAGTTAACTGATCGCATTATTGAAGGCTTAGATTGGCAAGGTGAAGTTAGATCTATCTCAGCATTTAATAAAATGGGCACAGAAGACTTATGTCAAGGCGTAATGAAGTTTATCGACGAATTACCTGATGAAGTTGAAGAAACACCAGAAGAAAAATCGGTTGAGTTTAAATGGGACACTTATCATCAAGAAACAGTGGACGAACTTGATGATGATCTTGACGATGATGACTGGGACGAAGATGATTACGATGTTGAAGTAGAATATCGTAAATAAAAATATTTTTGTTTAATTTTACTCGGTTATTCAGTTAAAATTTTTAAAAGGCATGCTAGCGTTAGCATGCCTTTTTTTATTAAAATAATGTTATAACCGTTACTCTTTATATCTAGAATAAAAGCTTAGAACAACACTTTAGGATCAAAAGCCTTATGACAATTCTTTCAATGATCGTTGCCCATGCTAATAATCGCATTATTGGCAAAGATAATGACATGCCATGGCATTTACCTGCTGATTTAGCGTACTTCAAAAAAACAACATTAGGTAAGCCGGTAGTGATGGGGCGTAAAACATACGAATCTATTGGCCGACCATTACCGGGCAGGAAAAACATTGTGATTTCTCGAGATGCTAATTATAAAGCAGAAGGAATTACCACTGTAACTTCTGTAGAACAAGCTTTGCAACATGCCGGCGACGTTGAAGAAGTGATGGTAATTGGTGGCGGCGCTATTTATCAACATTGTCTGTCTGCCGCTGGCCGTTTATATATTACGCATATTAATGCAGAAATAGATGGTGACACGCAATTCCCAGAATATGATACTGAAGACACATGGTGTTTAATAAACAGTGAAAAATATTCTTCCGATGAAAAAAATTGCTACGATCTTGATTTCTGCCTTTATCAACGTAAATAACCTTTAAATACTTATGTACCCACTTTCATATATAGAGCCTGTTTTTAGACCGCCGAGTGAATGGAAAAGTCTCATTTTACAAGTGACGAATGGTTGCTCATGGAACCGTTGCACCTTTTGTGAGATGTACACATCGGATAGTAAAAAGTTTAAACCTAAAAAGCTTGAATTAATTGAACAAGAAATTCTTTCAGTCGTTAAATCAGGCATGCTTGTTGGGCGGGTCTTTTTGGCTGATGGTGATGCGTTAATGTTGCCATTTAATCGCTTAAAAGAAATATTACTGCTTATTAAAAAATACCTTCCTACGGTGACGCGAGTTTCAAGCTATTGTTTACCGAGAAATTTAACCAATAAAACGGTCGAACAATTAACAGAATTAAGAGAGTTAGGTTTAAAGTTAGTTTATGTAGGTTGTGAGAGTGGTGATGATGAAGTTCTTGCGTTAATTGAAAAAGGTGAAACATATGCTAGTTCATTAGTTGCCCTTAATAAAATTAAACAGTCAGGCATGAAAAGCTCAGTGATGATTTTAAATGGTTTAGGTGGGCCTGAATTATCAAAACAGCACGCAATAAATTCTGCTCGTTTAATGAATGAAGCGCAACCTGATTATTTGTCGACACTCGTCGTATCCTTCCCATTAGGTAAGGAACGCTTTGCACAACGTTTTACAGAAAGTAACCGCCAGCCATTTCGCTTGTTAAATCAATTAGAGTTATTTCATGAAATGAAAATTTTATTGTCTGAACTTGAACTAGCAAAAACTATTTTCCGTTCAGATCATGCTTCGAATTATTTGGTATTAAAAGGTATTTTGGGACAAGACAAAACCCAATTACTTAATTTAGTGAATGAAGCAATTGAAAAGCCAAATAATGTCGCTTTACGCCAAGAATGGCAGCGAGGGTTATAATGTTTATTCGTGCTAATAAAACGTTTGATTGAGCCATAAAAAAGCCACTGTAAGTGGCTTTTTTATGGAGTTTAATAGGGCATTTATATTTTAATCAACGGTACCAACAAATCTGTAACCTTCGCCATGAATGGTATTGATTAGCTCTACAGAGTCTTCAATCGACTCAAAATGTTTTCTTAAACGACGAATAGTAACATCAACAGTTCTATCGTTAGAGCGTAAGTCACGGCCTGTCATCTCTTTGATTAGTTGTTGTCGAGTAACAATTTGGCCGGTGTTCTCAATTAATAACTTTAATGCTCGATATTCACCACGAGGAATTGAAATTATTTCGCCAGTAGGAGATGTCATTTTACGAGAGTTACCATCTAATTCCCATTGGTTAAAGCGAACTATGGCGTTATCAGATTCTGTTTTTCCTTGAGAAATGCGATTGAGAATATTTCGAGCGCGAATAGTTAATTCTCTAGGATTAAACGGTTTGGTGAGATAGTCATCAGCGCCTATTTCTAGGCCTAAAACCTTATCTATGTCACTGTCTCTACCCGTTAGAAATATCAACCCTAAATCACTATTATTGGTTAATTCTCGAGCGAGAAGTAAGCCATTTTTTCCTGGGAGGTTAATATCCATGATCACTAAGTTAATCGTATTTTGTTGTAATTGTTGCTCCATGGCTTCACCATTGATCGCCTCTGAGACAACATACCCTTCAGCTTCGAATAAGTTACGCAAATTAAATCGGGTAACATCTTCATCTTCTACTATAAGTATATGAGGTTTTTGCATGCTCAGTTTCCAGTTAAAAATACTTTAAAATAATGGTTGTGCTAATTTTATTTAGTTTAGCAATATCTATAATACTTTTTATTTACATATGTTAATAGCATTCAAAATACATGTTATATAACCTACTAATAAAAAACAATTACTACTTGGAATGGCTATATTTATTTTATTAATTGAAATACTTAAAGTAATTGCTCACTAATAGGGAAATTTATTTCAAAAGTGGCGCCTTGCTCTGGTTCGCTGTCTAAACGAATACTGCCACCAAGCGCTTGAGTAACTAAATTGTACACTAAATGTAGGCCTAGTCCGCTGCCACCTTCACCGCGTTTTGTCGTGGTAAAAGGTTCGAAAATTTTATCCCTAATTAAAGGATCTATCCCTTGGCCATCGTCTTTAAAGCTAATGTTAAGCTGTTCACCTAATTTCATCACTGTGATATCAATAGTGCCGTGTTCTCTTTTATCAAAGCCATGAATAATTGAGTTGAGAATAAGGTTAATCATTACTTGATTGATAGGGCCTGGTTTGCTGACAACTAGTAAATTCTCAGGGCAAGTAATATTAATTTTGTAAGGAGTGTTTCTAACTTGTGGGGCAAGTGTTAATAACACTTCTTTTAATAGTTCATCGAAATTAAACTGTCTGAAATCTTCACTAGACTGATCGACAGCTACTTTTTTGAAGCTAGAAATTAATTCAGCAGCACGGTTTAAATTTCGATAAATAATACCGACGTTTTCTTGCCCTTCATTTAAGAAACGCTTTAATTGGCTAGACTTTAATGTTTTGTCATCAAATGAAGTTTTAATTTCATCGAGCCTATCAGATAATAATGTTGAAGCAGTAACACCTAAACCAATCGGCGTATTTACTTCATGAGCAACGCCAGCAACCATATCACCAAGAGATGCCATTTTTTCACTTTCAACTAATTGGCCCTGGAATTGATGTAGTTTTTCTAAGGTAGATAATAACTCTTGGTTTGAATCTTTCAGTGCTTCTGTTCTTTTATTAACTTTGTCTTCAAGCTCAATGTTCAATAATAAGCTTTGTTGTTCTGCAACACCTAGCTTAGTAATGTGACGTTCAGTTCTGTTAAGCAAGTTGTTAATGTTTCTTGATAAAATATCGGCTTCTTTAAACGGCATAGGTTTAATTCTTGCCGAGTAATCTTTCGTTTGAGAAATATGTAAAATGTCAGCATTTATTTCTCTTAATGGTGTTGTGAAGATGTTTTCTAATCTAAAGCTGATGAAGATAACTGATGAGAGCAAAACTAGAAAAGTAACAATAAAAATAAGAAATAACTGCGTACTAAAGGTTAGCCCAGCATGAATATCTAATTGAATATAAACATATCCAACCTCGTTTCCATTATGCTCTATAGGTGCAATATACTTTACAATGTCATCGTCAAAGTGAGGGGTCGTATATAGCGTTTTTTCTTGTTCGGTGATCCTACTGGTATTATTAGCAATTGAACCGCCCATTTTAAAATTATAGCTGGCGAATATGCCAAAGTTATCAGGGTATTTCTTATAAATATCAATGTAATGAATTGAAGTTAAGGATTTGAAATTGTCGAGTTTTTTGTTAAGTTCATTGAGTTTTTCTGTACGGATATCTTGTGAACTTAATTGTGCAACATACGTTCCTAAATCAATGATGTTTTGTTCGTATTGTTGTTTGGATTCATTTAGAAAAGTACTGGCAATATAATAAATAACGAGGGAAACAAAAATAAAAACAAAGCCTAAAACTGTGGTCAATATTGAACGACGAATAGAGTTAATTTTATTGTTTGTTGGCATATTTTGTGGATCTAATATTAATAACAGCTAGTTAGATAATTATTGATAACTTAACAGATTTCAACTTTTGTTACAGATTTATGTTTTGAATGTTAATGATTAATGCCTCAGACATGTTTGATAAATAGTAAATCCTTGCTGAATACAGGTTTTCTCAGCTTTAGCTATTGAATGCTCAATAATCGGTTGGTATTTAAGAAAACTGTTTGCAACAATGATCAAAGTCCCCTGTTTTTTAAGATGTTTTTTAATTCCCGTTAAAAAGTTTTCAGTGGCAGCATAGTGAGTTTTTATCCCCTGATGAAATGGCGGATTTGAAATTACATAGTGGAAATGTCCTGTAATGTTGGACAAACTGTTTGTCGTGATTACATTACCGGTTAAATTATTTATCGCGAGAGTTTTCTCTGAAGAAGCAATCGCTAACGCACTAACATCAGCTAAAGTGAGTGATGTATCGCTAGATTGTAAGCCAACAAAACAAGCAATAACCCCCGCGCCACAGCCAAAATCAAGCACTTCGCCTGAGATGTTATCGGGTAAATTATTCAATAATACTTGCGTACCAATATCTAATTTTGCTTGGCTAAATACACCGGGTAAGGCGGCGACTTTAAATGTTAGCTGATTAACACTAACAGAATAGTAATGAAACCATTCTTCAATATCGAATGCGAGGTGGTGATTTGCTAACTGTGTCTCAAATAACAAACAATGGCGGGCGGCATCTATTTTATCGCAGAAGCTAGTCTGTTCTTTTATTAGTTTGTCGATTGACTTGATACCGCTTTTATTTTCTCCAACGATAAGTAATCTAGTTTCTTTAGTCGTACATTCAGCCAGCATAGCAAAGGTAAAGAGTAATTCTTGTTTGCTTTTTGGAAAGTTAATAATAACTAAATCATGCTTTTTATTGGACTGATAATGCGCGGCAAAAATACACTGACCATGCTTTTTTGTTAGATGTTGTTGGTGAAGTTCATAATTATTATCAAAGTAGGTAATGTCACAATTCTGATTCAACGTATTTAAACTTTGCGACAATTCATCGTCTGGCATGTTGATCAATAAAGGGGATGTTGCCAATAATAATTGTTCGTTGCGTAACAAAACTTGGCTTAAATTACTTAAATACATTGAATTACCTAGATAATAAGCGTACAAAACAAAGTAAGTAGCCTATGATTAATTTATGTCATCTTATTGCGTTTATTCTACAATAAGATGTTGTTTTCACCAATAAAACAACATAGACAATAAATAGTTTTTTCGATAAAAATCACGGAAAGTAAACAAGAGGGAAATATCATAACATCTAAATTGCTGACAAAAATGAAAGCGGCTTGGCTTAGAAGTCAATGTAGAGTGTTTTTCTTGTCTTTTAAATACCTATATTGGCCCAATTTATTTGCCGATAAACCCCTTGTTGAGGTTTATTTAGCGCTTAATGATCCGCACAGTTTTATGTTGGTGCAAGTGCTAGGTGATCTGGAGCGGCGTTTTAATATCAAATTTAAGCTATTGCTGGTTTATGAAACCGTTCCCGGTATAACAATAGATCCTAAACTTATGCGTAATTGGGCATTAAAAGATGCAAATTATATTGCTCAACAGTATGGCCTTAAGTCTATTGATCAATATCCTTCAACTAAAGCGCTAGTGACGGGGCAGCAAATTTGGCAACTTAGTCCTAAAACTGTCGAACATGCGGTAATGATATTTAATCAAACGTGGTTTGATGAATTTGATTTTTATTATAATACCTCGACACCACTTATTAATTTCCAAATCAAAAATCAACAACGACTTATGAATAAAGGGCATTATTTACCGGCAACGTTGTTTTTTGCTGGCGACTGGTTTGTCGGTATTGATAGGTTAATACATTTAGAAGAAAGGTTAACGAAACTTGGTTTAAATGCTAATGAAGAACCGCATAAATATACTGCAAACTCGTTAGTTGATTTTAATTTTACAGCTAATGTTAAGGATCAACAGACTAAAGTAAAGGTGTCTAATGCCCCCTGTGAAGTGTTCGTTTCCCTGCGAAGTCCGTACTCTTACTTAGGGTTTGAAAAAGCAAAGTCATTATCGTTGAAGTATGATGTTCCTTTGGTGATCAAACCCATCTTACCTATGGTAATGCGCGGATTAAATATGCCAATAAATAAGGCACGTTATATTTATACGGATGCCCATCGAGAAGCTAAAATGGCAAAGATACCTTTTCATACCTTTAATGATCCTATCGGCAAAGGCATCGTTAATTGTTATGAAATTTTTAGCTATGCAGAGTACAAAGGTAAAGCTGTGGAGTTTATGAGTGCTGCTTTTGAAGCTATTTATGTCAAAAATATTGATGTTACTCAACATCATGTTATTAAGTTAATTTGTCAATCAATAGACCTCGATTATTCTGCAGCATTAGAATATGCAAAAGAGCACGATTGGCAACAATGGTCTGATGTTAATCAAGCTGATCTTGAACAATTAGGTTTTTGGGGCGTACCTTGTTTTAAATTTCAGGAGACTTATTGCTGGGGACAAGATCGCCTTGTTCAAATAGAAACCGCAATGAAAGACGATTCAAATTAATTTATAGCTATATGTTATGGATAATTAGCATAGTTTTGATGGACGGGGGGTTATTGATTCGTTTTAGAATAAATGTTCTAATACCAACGTCCCTTATTTAAGTTAACTTGTCGTTTATTATCAATAAAAGATGAGTTACCCCAAAAGGGCCAGAAGAGGAGCGTTAACTAGGTAGTTATCATGAAGAGATCAAACTCTGATGATTGATAGTAATGGAGATTAACGCCGAGATAATTACATATTTTGATGATGTAATTGTCGGTTGTTTAGGTTGAATCCTAACAATTGTCACCTATTTTTTAATGTATTTTTGATTTTTAACTCTTTCAAAAATACTTAATATTAATAATGGTGGAGAGCTTCTGGCCTTTGTAAGCCTCTCTTCATCGTATGTTGAGGCTATACAAACGCCTTAAAGTTCTCCGAACAATATAGAGTTCGAGAGAAATGAATACAGCTAATCAAACTGCTAGTAGCCAAGCCCAAAACAATCAAACATTGGAAGAAACCTTCCTATGGACCGCACTTGTTACGCCTATGTTACTCAATGGTGACGTTGATTTTGTCACCCTAGAAAAACTTGCGATTGAACAAGCTGATGCTGGTAACGGTATTACCTTGTTAGGCAGTACTGGTGAAGGTTTAGCATTAACACCAACAGAACAATTTTCAGTCGTTAAGTCTGTCTGTGCATTGTCATTAAATGTGCCTATTATGGTTTCAGTCGGCGGCTATAACCTACCAGCGCAACTTGCATGGATGTCGCAATGTAATGAACTTGCCATTTCTGCTTATTTATTAACATGTCCCATTTATTCAAAACCCGGCATTGTAGGTTTAACTCAATGGTTTAGTGTACTTTTAGATAAAGCTAAACATCCTTGCATGATTTACAACGTGCCTTCAAGAAGCGGTATTAATATCCCCGTTACCGTAATGCAAAATATTCAAACGCATGATAAATGCTGGGCGGTCAAAGAAGCCAGTGGTGATATTGATACTTTTTTATCTTACTCTCAAAGCTGCCCCGAACTTGCTCTTTACAGCGGTGAAGATGCAATGGTGCCGCATTTGTTGGAAGCAGGCGTTAAAGGCTTAGTTTCCGTTGCCGCTAATGTATGGCCACAAGCAACCCATCGTTATGTTGAATTGGCGTTAGCCGGTCAGCATCAAACATTATTTCCTGAGTGGAAAAACGCTGTCGATGCGTTATTTCAAACAGCGAGTCCTATTCCGATAAAAGTATTAATGCATCTTACAAATATGTTGAATTACCCAACGTTACGGGCACCGCTTACCGAATTAGAAATAACAGAAAACCCTCTTGCCTTAAAATCATTAATGGCAATGGATATCGAAATTAAACAATGGCTTGAACAAAGCTAACTTTTATTCAAGCAAACATTCAAAAAATATTCAAACAAGTATTTAAACAAATCATTGGAGTTAAGTAGTAATGAATTGGCAAGAGACATTAGAGCAATTAGAAGCAGGTACGGTACGTGCAGCAAATCAAGATGAAAACGGTAATTGGCAAGCAAATGTTGCGGCTAAAGAAGCTATTTTAGCGGCATTTAAAGCCGGAGAAAATACTGAGTTTGCCGGAATATACAAAGGGTTTGTTGATAAAAACAACTTACCAGCACGCGAATTTACTGTTGAAAATGGCGTTCGATTAGTGCCAGGTGGTTCATCAGTTCGTCGAGGAGCATATGTTGCACCAGGCGTTATTATAATGCCTCCAGCTTACATTAATGTTGGTGCGTTCGTCGACTCTGGCACTATGGTTGATAGTCATGCACTTATCGGTTCATGCGCGCAAATTGGTAAAAATGTTCATGTTTCTGCAGCAGTACAAATTGGTGGCGTTTTAGAGCCGGTAGGCGCGAGCCCCGTTATTATTGAAGATGATGCTTTTTTAAGTGCTGGTGTGGTTATTGTTGAAGGTATTGTTGTGAAGAAAGGTGCGGTACTAGCACCCGGCGTATCTTTATCTGCTTCTGTACCTGTTTATGATTGCGTTAACCAAGTGATGCTAGAAAAAGGAGCTGATATTCCAGAGCTAGCTGTTGTTGTTCCCGGAACTCGTCCAGTTAAAGGCGAATGGGCTGAATCTCAAGGTTTAAACATGGCGTGTGCTTTAATTGTTAAATATCGCGATGAAAAAAGTAATGCCTCATTAGAGTTAGAATCTATTTTACGTTAATAAAATGCCAATAAGTAAATTAATCAACGACTAAAAATTCCTTGAGTGAACAATATGAGTGTCAATACGAAAGCCCCTGCATGGCTTGAACAATTTAAAGCAGATAAAACATTTCAGCCTAATTTACTTGCGCATCAACCAAGTAACGAGCATGAACAAGCTTATTTTGTTTACCACCTTGATGCGTTAAAAGCACATTTAACGCAATTACAGCAACAAGATGTCATTAAGCTGTGGTTTGCGGTTAAAGCAAATCCACTTTCAAGTATTATTCAAACACTTGATGGTGCGGGTTTTAATTTTGATGTCGCAAGTTCAGGTGAGTTGAGTCAGGTGCTAAAGCAGGGGATTAGTAGCGATAGAATTTTAAATACCGGGCCTGCTAAGTCTAAAAAGCAATTAACTGATTTTGTTCAACAAGGAGTGAATACTTTTGTCGTTGAAAGTATTAATCAACTTAATTGGTTAAATGAAGTAGCTAAAGAACAGGAAGTAAAACCGCAAGTTTTATTGCGCGTACAGTTACAATGGCCTGATGGAGAAAAAAATCCATTAGGGGGAAATAGCTTAACGCCATTTGGGCTATCTGTTGATGAATGGCAAAGTATTCATGTCGATAGTTTTCCTCAATTAGACATATGTGGCTTACATATTTTTCAATGGGGAAATATGCTCAGTAATGAAAAAATGTATTCATTATGGCAACAAATGGTTGAGCCATTAGTGGGTCTTGCAAATCATATTGGCATGTCTCTGAAAATACTCGATTTAGGTGGTGGTTTAGGTATTGATTATCTAGAACAAGGTCAAAAGCTATCATGGCAAACGATACTTAACGATTTAGCTGATATCAAAGCTCAAGCTAAAGTTGAAGAGCTTTGGCTTGAACTTGGCCGTTTTGCTGTCGCCGAATGTGGTTATTATGTGGTGCCGGTAGTTGATCGAAAACTTAACTATCAGCAAGAACAGTTAGTTTTAGCGGCGGGCATTAATCATCTTTTGCGTCCTGCGATTACAGATCAACCTTTTCCGGTGAGCTTATTGCGTGATTCATCTGCTCAAGCGCAGAACTTTGATATTCATGGCCCATTGTGCACCAGTATGGATAAATTAGGGCGTTTACCTTTACCCCAAGATGTGAAAGTCGGTGACCAACTTATATTTGGTTATGCTGGCGCTTATGGTTTTACAGAAAGTATGCCGTTTTTTCTTTGCCACCAAATTGCCGCAGAATATGTGTATAGCCAAGGAAAGTTAACCGAGGTTCGAGCCGCAGAGTCTGCTGATTGGTATTTACGATAAGTGTTTGTTGAAATATTTAAGACCAAAGATGATCAAAATAATAATTAAAAATCGAGAAGTGAAATGACGCAGTTTTCCAAAGAAGTAATGCATGTCGGTGAAATGGCTAGTGGCGCCGCATTAACAGTACCTGTCTACCGATTAAAAGGTGAAGGTGATGCTCCAAGTGTTTATATACAAGCCAATATGCATGGCGCAGAAGTACAAGGTAATGCGGTAATTTTTCAATTACTCGAATTATTAAGGAATACTAAAATTAAAGGAGATATTACCTTAGTTCCATATGCAAACCCTGTCGGCTGTAATCATAAAAATGGTGAATATACCTTAGGTCGATTTGATCCCATTACTGGGGTGAACTGGAATCGTATGTATCATTTTGACGAAAGCATCATTAAGCCTTTCGTGCGTGAAAGCATAGGTAAAGATGATAAAACCATAGAAGCTAATTTTAAAGCTTTGATGATTAGTAGTATTGAGCAAAAACTTGATCATAATATTTTTGGTTTAACTACCGGCCAACGTATTGCTTATCAATTACAACGTTTAGCTCATCAAGCTGATTTAGTTTTAGATCTTCATACCGGCCCCATATCGAGCAAGCATTTATACTGCCCTGAATACGCGAAAGAAAGTGCTCAGTATTTTGATATTCCTCATGTTTTACTTATTCCAAATGGTTTCGACGGTGCACTTGATGAAGCAACTTTCTGCCCGTGGTGGACATTACAAGAAGCGTTTGCTGACTTAGGTATTGAATTTTCAATCAGCTCGGAAACATTAAATAAAGAAAGTTTTACCGTTGAACTTGGCTCACAAGAGCAAATTGATTTAGATGTTGCCCTTGAAGATGCAAAGAGCATTTTAAGTTATTTGCAGCATAAAGGCGTGATTGGCACAACCGAATATCATCCTCAAACAATGACTCGATATGGTTGTTATTTAAAAGACTATAAAGCGTATTATTCGCCAATGGGTGGCATGGTTGATTATTTAGCCGAATTTGGAAAACCTCTAAAAGCAGGTGAGCCGTTAGCGCGTATTTTACGTATGGATAATTATCATTTTGAAGAAAAAGCTGACGCAGACCCACTCCATTATGTATCTTTAGATCATGAAGTCATTCCAATTTTGCATTTTGCTTCGGCAAGCGTTAACCAAGGTACTGAACTCTATAAAGTATTTACAAAATATTTTATTTTGTAAATACAGAGCTAATAAGAAGCAAAAAATGCTTCTTATTTTTTGATCAAATCAATTCCACATCTAAGGTTTCAGCTAGACGACGTCGATAATGATTAAGTTCGGCATACGGGCGTAAATTGGCAATAAGTGCACGGATCATAGTGTTGTTGAAATCAGCCTTTGCTAATTCTGTTTCTATTAACGTAACCGTTTCAAGTACTGACTGTTTATGCTGCTCGTTTAAATCTACTAGGTTATTTTTTATATTGTCTAAAATATCAATAGCTTTTTGTCGCTGAAGGTTTTCAAGGTCAACATTTTGAGTAAGCGGGAAGTTATCTTTAGTTATCAGAGGTGTTAAACTAGACTTATCTAATGATGTTATTGCGCTATCAACCAAAAATGAGATCAAGTGTGCACAACGTTTAATTGAAAAATTAGCATCATCTAAGGTTAAATAAATGGCATATTCTTGCAGTAATCCGTTAACCAATGAAACTATATCGTAGATCCAAGGTGTGACTTTTTCACCATAAGCTCTTACTAGCACTTTTTGTTGGGATAAATGATAGTTAATTCTGCATTCTTGTAATACCGCCATTATATCCGCGTCCATCACAATTAATTCGTCAGTTAAGAACATCTGAATAAATGACCGTTCATTCAATACTTCTTGAAATTCACAAATTAAATATTGCTCTAAAAATTCACTGCCGCTTTTTTTGTTCGTGGTCATTAGATTATTGACCGCTTGTTGACTTTTTTCATCAGCCTGAACAAATAACGCTTTAACTATATCAAGTTTGCTAGTGAAATATGAATATACCGAGCCTTTCGCAATACCAGCTTCTTCTGCTATACCAGCGATAGTAGTGCCTCTAAAGCCTTTTTCAATAAACAATGATTTAGCAGTAACAAGGATAAGTTCTCGTTTAGAAGACGGTATATTTGACATGATACTTCTCTCGAAATGGTACATAAATGATTATCTAGTTGTTATATTGTGACACATTTTTTAAAAATGACCAATAAGTCAATTGACAAGTGACCGCTTGGTCACTATATTGTGACTATATCTGTATATTAGTCATGTGTATGACTTGTTGGTCAACGTCTAGGGAGTTTTTATGAAAGAATCATCAGGTACAACTCAGGGGTTATGGCAATTATTATTACCTCATAAACCTAAAAAAAGTGCATTCGTCTATTTGGCGTTACTCGTCATTGGGGCAACAGTGCTAGAGCTCGTTCTACCGCTATATTCGAGCTATTTAGTTGACTCAATTGGTAATGATGGTATTGAAACCTTTATCATTATTGGTCTCATTGCAATTGTCCTTACCACAGCTGTACTGGAGGCTTTTTTAGGCTGGTATGGTGGAAAAATGGGTCATACCATTAGCCTTAATTTACGTTATAGCTTAATTGGTAGACTGCTTAATGGTCAAACTCAAAGCATGGACCAAGAGCATAGCGCCGAGTTAAGTGCGCGTGTGATCAACGACTCTAAAGAAGTAAAATCAGTTTTGGCTGAAGATCTCATCGGGTTGTTAAGTGGCATAATCTCATTGATTGCGGTTATTACCATTATGTTCATCTTAGATTGGCGATTAACGTTAGTGCTAGTGAGTTGTGTACTTGCTGGTTTTATTATTATTACCCCAATCGCTTTAATGATGAATAATATCGGGCAAGAACAACAAACAGCAGAAGCGAATTTATTAAAATATATAACGGAGTGGCTAAGATATGGAAAATTGATTAGGTCGCATAATGCAGCTAATCAAATGCAAAAGCAGTCAAGGGAGTTACTTGATAAGAGCTTCAAACATGAAATGCGAGCGACAAAAGTGATGTCGTTGATCGGGCCAATTGCAAATTTAGTATTAATGATCAGTATGATTGCCATCTTAGCTTATTCCGCTTTTTGGCTTAAACAAGGGACATTAACACTCGGTACAATAACGGCCTTTCTTTTATATTTATTCGGTTTGATTTTTCCATTAATGTCGATGGCGATGTTTTTTAGTAATTTAAATAAAGCCGCAGGCGCAGCGAGTCGCTTATCTGAGATTGATAAATTTGCCAAAGAGCCTGTCGGGTCAGATATTCAAATTGATGAAATAGCTAGCTTATCTGTGCGTGATTTAAGTTTTTCAAGAAATGATAAAGACATTTTAAAAGCCATTAATTATCAGTTTGAAGGTCATGGTTTATCAGTGTTACTAGGGGAAAGTGGTAGTGGTAAGAGCACCTTTTTAAGCCTGTTTCTTGGTTTTTATCCTGAAACATTTGGCCATGTTTTTCTTAATGATAAACCATTAAGTGCTTATAATTTGTTATCGGTTAGGCAAGCCATTGCTTGGGTCGATCAAGAACCTAAATTATTGCACGCTACCGTTTACGAAAATTTAACCCTAGGTTTAACTGAAAATATCGGCTCAAACCGTATATTAGAAGTTCTTCAATCGGTTGGTTTACATGCTTGGTTAACACGGATAGAAAACAATTTGGATCTCGTGGTTTCTGAGCAAGCCCATCAATTTTCTGGTGGAGAAAAACAAAGATTCGCTATTGCCAGGGCTATTTTACGTCAATCAAAGGTACTGCTATTAGATGAACCTACTTCAGCGCTAGATGATGTTAATAAAAAAGAGTTAATGGTGTTATTGAGACAATTAGCGACAACAATGCGCGTTATTATTATCAGCCATCACCTTGATTTAATTGAGCCTTCTGATGATGTTATCGAAATGGTTGCAGGAGAGATAGTGCCAAAACTGGTATAATAAATCGCATCTGTGTATAAAAAGATTCATCGTAAATAACGTTGAGTTGACGATGAATCTTATACTTACAGCTGAATATTACTTTTTAAGTAATTAAATAAGTCACGGTGATATTTACCTATCTTCTCTGATTTTTCTCTTTAGCCGCTTGTCTTACTAATTGACGAAATTTTTGTCTTTCCATTGTGTCATATTGGCTTCACAACTCTTCAATGAACTCATTTCGGAGGCTTTCTATATGCACAAACTTAGCCGTTTTTTGCTGATGCTCATAACGTAACACCAGAGAACATCAGTGAAATGGCAAGTAAATACTTAACGTCTGAAAAAATGACTTTAGTGGTTGTTGGCGATAAAGCGCAATTAACGCCACAGCTTAAAGCGGTAAAAGTGCTAAAAAGCTTTGGTGAAATCGGTGAATAAGTAATAGTTTTATAATTGAGTTTAACTATTTTATTTTAATAAAAAAGCCCTTAATAATTATATTAAGGGCTTTTTTTATGTCTGTTGCTAGAGTTAATTATAGAACTAATTTTTATCTAATTGCTCTTTTGTATACTTAGGCGCTTGATGATTTTCTCCTAACGATTCAGCAATTTCTTTCGGCATATAGTTTTCATCATGCTTAGCAAGCACTTCACTGGCTTCAAGTAAAAGCGGTTGTGTTAAATTACCATTGGCAATGATCCCTTGACCTTCTCTAAATAAGTCGGGCAATATCCCGTCGTATTTTATAGTAATAACTTCGCCTTTATTGGTGAGGTCAAACTGTACTTTTAAGTTTTCAGCATCTCTTTTTACGCTACCAACAACTACTAAACCGCCTACTCTGATTCGTTGACCGATAGAGGGTTTGATACCTGTGTCATCTTTACCGTGAACAATTTCGTGCGGTGTATAAAATAAATCAATATTCTGGCTTAAAGCATAAAGTACTAAACCGATAATAAGACCTATTCCTGCTAATACGGATAAGACGATGGTTAAGCGTTTTTTACGACGTGGATTCATGAGTTACCTCTTGGGAAATACTGTCTTGGTGTTGTTGGGCTGCTTGCTTTAATTTTTCTTCTCGTTGTTGGCGTCGCTGTATTTGACGAATAATATTTTTATTTGTTTTGATACTAAAAAATACCAATAAAGTTAATAGAGCAATACTCACGCCATATGACAGCCAGACATAAAAGCCATGGCCGTCCATTGCGATAAATTCAGCAAATGTAGAAAACTGCATTATTTAGTCTCCTGTTGATTAACTAAGTCACGTACCCAAGGGCGCATTGCATTTCTTGCTAAAATTTCACTGCGAAAACGAATGCATATTACCCAAGTCACAAAACATATAAAACCAATAAAACAGACTACAAAAGGCCAATACATGCTTGAAGACATAGAAGGCGCACCTAATTTAGAAACTGTTGAACCTTGATGCAAAGTATTCCACCATTCTACAGAATATTTAATGATAGGAATATTGACCACGCCAACCAATGCTAATATTCCTGCAGCTTTACCTGCAAGGGTTTTATCTTCAAAAGCATTATGCAGGGCGATCACGCCTAAATATAAAAATAATAATATAAGTTCTGAGGTTAACCTTGCATCCCATATCCACCATGTTCCCCACGTTGGTTTTCCCCAAGCCGCACCTGTAATAAGAGCTATAGCAGTAAATATTGCCCCCACAGGAGCCATGGCTGCCGCAGAAGCATCAGCTAATTTAATTTGCCAAACAAGGCTTGATAAGGCGGCAATTGCCATGCCTACATATATGCTCATAGAAAGAATAGCTGCAGGTACATGTAAGTAGAAAATTCTAAAGCTATTACCTTGTTGATAATCTGCAGGAACAAACAAAAGTGCCCAAATAAGACCGATAAATAACAAAGTAAAAGTTAATTTTGAAAACCACGGTATTAATTTTCCAGTGAAGTGATATGACACTTCAGGATTAGCATAAGGGTGTAGCCATTTCCACATTAGTTGGTACTCACTTTTAGTGCGGCGCCAACCGCAAATGGGGATAGAGTTATTGAACCTATAAATAGTGCGGCAATTATAGCAAGTTGACCGCTATAGGGTAAGTTCATTGCCGCAGTATCAATGGCGCTGGTCGCAAATATTAATACTGGGATATAAAGCGGTAGTACGAGTAAACTTAGCAGAACTCCGCCTTTTTTTATACCGACAGTAAGCGCAACACCAATAGCTCCTATAAAGCTGAGGATTGGCGTACCTATTAATAGGGTCAACATTAATGCTAAATAACTATTTTCATCTAAATTAAGCAGTACAGCGAGTAATGGTGCAGCAAAAATAAGGGGCAAACCGGTTAAGCACCAATGCGCAATTATTTTGGCTAACACGATAATAAACAAAGGATGAGGGCTTAATATCATTTGTTCTAAAGAGCCGTCTGCATGATCTGCTTTAAATAATCGATCGAGTGATAATAATGTTGATAATAAAGCGGCAACCCAAATAATGCCGGGAGCGATTCTAGCTAAGGTATTTGATTCAGGTCCTATACCTAGAGGGAATAAGGTAATGACGATAATAAAAAATAGTAAGGGGTTTAAA
>JAQWHO010000246.1 GCA_029249355.1 Thalassotalea sp. | reverse complement strand
CTTCAGAGACTTTATTAAAGGAATAATTACTATCGACAAATGTTTTTACTAAATGAGTTGATTTACCATGACCTCGAAGGTCAAGTAAAAGGATGTTGTATTTTTTCTGATAAGCTCTTATTTGTCGAAACCAAATAGCAGAACTACCGCCAGCACCGTGAATAAAAACAACCCAGACTTTACTGGTTTTATGTGGATAAATAGTATGAAAAAGAATTGATTCTTCCATTAACTCAAACGACCTACTCAATACATTGATACAACTTAAGGTTAGTAAGTATAACGAAATATCACGAAAAACGCCGAATAAGTTTTCAATAAATCATATTTATTAATTTAAATCTGTTAGGTCAAGTTTTGATGATGTGCGCTGGTCAGTGTTTTCGATAACTAAAGATAAAAGTGATAAAGAAAACTTTATCACTTTATTTCATTGTGCAGCAATACTAATGCATTTAATGTACGCTTTTATTTATTAGAACTTAGCATTTACCCATACCCACAATTTATCAGTATCTACTTTTCCTGTACCTTCATCACCAGCAGAATAAGCTGAAAATTTTATGCCTGCAGTATAGTTTTTAGAAAAGCTTTTCGTATACACAGCATTAAGTTCTGTGCCTAAATCATCAACAGTTGCAGAAGATTCATCAGCATTAAACGTGTGATAAATTACCGCCCATTTTCCACCAGCAGCTTTACCGCCAACACTTGCGTATAAATCAGTTAAACCTTCTTTTGGTGTCGCTAAAAATTGATCTGACCAACCATTAAATTTATGTAAGGTTGCCAGCGGTGTTGAAAAACCATACATGCCATCATCAGAGCCTAACAATTCGTACCCTACTTTTAAACCTAAGCCTGACACCGTTGTACCTATTTCAGCTAATAAGTAATTACTTGAATAACTTGTACTCGCTGTGTCGGCATCTTGTACCGCATATTCAAATGAATACGTCACTTTTTGCTTATCTAATTGACTTGCACCGCTAAAACGTAACCCGTAAGTATCGAGTGAATTGTCGGTGTTATTATCAACTTCAAGCAAATAGCTATAGCCAGTTAATGTCCCTGCTTTCGCTTTATATGATGCGTTAATTAAATGATCTTTTGATTCAATATCTTTGCCCTCAGCAAATATACGATTTCGTTGCGTGATGTAACCATATTTTAACGTTAAACTTTCTGAAGCTTTATAATCAAATGTTACGCCATCAAAGGTTTGACGGTCTTGTCTCCAACCTACATGTCCAACAAATCTATGGTTGTCCATGGTCAGTACTTGTCGCCCTAATTTAGCAGTGAAAGACTCTTGCTTATATTGCACTAACATCTGATCTACTTCAGTGGTTTCTGGATCAGCAATCACTGAATATTCATTATTTTTTCCTAAGGTATTTTTATAATCATCAACACCTAACACATTGCGAGAATCTTCAAATTCAATTAAAGAAGAAAAGCCATTAACTGTGCCTGTTGCATAAGTTAGGCGAGTACGTAATGTTAACGCTTTTGCTGGCTTAAGCGCATTATCTTGATCGACATTTTCGTAGCGTAAATTTAGGTTCACGCTGGCTTTGCCGTTTACTAAAGCATTCGTTAAATCATCTTGAGCCATAACAGCTGTTGAACAAGTACTTGCTATAGCAAGGGCAATACTTAAAGGTGTTTTATTGAGTTTCATGCGTTATTTCTCTTTAGTTTTATAATTAAAAATTTCAAAGCGTGAGCGATAATTAACGGAGCTCATCACTTATCCCTTTAACTTGTTGTTATTATTTTTTGTTTTTATTCTTATTGTTTTTATTATGATTTCTAGGCGTTACGCTTCTTTAACACTCTGTGTACTTTGAGGTTTTACTGTCGTTTTTTTACTGGTAATATTTTCTACCTTACGTTGTTTTTCATATAAGAAAGTTAATACTTCCGAACGTAAACGATTGTATTCAATGTCTTTTGCGAGCGATAAACGACTTCGAGGTCTTTCAAGATTTACGTCAAGAATTTCGCCAATAGTTGCTTCTGGTCCATTGGTCATCATAACGATACGATCAGACAATAAAACCGCTTCATCTACATCATGAGTGATCATGATCACGGTATTATTCAACTCGTTTTGAATTTCCATTAGCGAATCTTGCATATGCGCTCGTGTTAATGCGTCAAGCGCACCAAAAGGCTCATCCATTAACAGCACTTCTGGTTGCATCGCTAATGCTCTGGCTATACCAACACGTTGTTTCATTCCGCCTGATATTTCATCGGGGCGTTTGTGCATAGCGTGATCCATATGCACCAGCTTTAAGTTGTACTCAATCCACTCCTTCATTTCGCCTTTGGACATAGTTTTAGCAAAAACTTGTTTAACCGCTAACTCAACATTTTGATAAGCAGTCAGCCAAGGTAATAAAGAATGATTTTGAAACACAACCGCTCGCTCTGGGCCAGGCTCGTTTACTTCTTTATTTTTCAGTAAGATGCCGCCCGTTGTTGCTTGATATAAGCCAGCAACAATATTCAATACCGTTGATTTACCGCAGCCAGAATGGCCAATGAGTGAAATAAATTCGCCTTTCTTAATTTGTAAATCGACTTCTTTTAATGCCGTAAAGCCGCCGTTATCCGTAGGAAAAACCATATCGATATGACTAATATTCAAAAATGGATGTTCTATTACATGCGCTTCATCTGTTACTTTATTCATCTATTTTCTCCTAATTTGGCTAATTAAACGCTTACGCTTGATTTGTCCCAAGAGACTTTGCGTTGCAGCTGTAACATAGCTCGGTCTAATAAAAACCCGATAAAACCAATCACAACTACCGCGGCCATAATTCGAGCAAGCGAATCAGAGCTACCATTTTGAAACTCATCCCAGACAAATTTTCCTAAACCTGGGTTTTGCGCCAACATTTCAGCAGCAATTAATACCATCCAAGCGACACCGAACGACAAACGCATACCAGTGAAAATCATTGGTATAGAAGCCGGAAGCACTATTTTTTTAATATGCGTGATAGTTGATAAGCGCAATACTTTACTCACATTAAGCAAGTCACTGTCGATTGATGAAACACCGATAGAAGTATTAATAACCATTGGCCATAAACTACAAAGGCTGACGGTGATCATTGAGGTGAGAAAAGACTTTGACATCATAGGGTCGTCTGAGACATAAAGTGCACTCACCACCATAGTAACCAAAGGTAACCACGCTAAAGGAGATACCGGTTTAAAAATTTGGATCATTGGATTAAGGGCTGAGTTAAGACGCTTACTCAGTCCCATCCATATACCAAGCGGAATAGCGATTACAGCTGCGACTAAAAAGCCACTAGTAACCGTAATTAAACTAGTAAATATTTGATCAATAAATGTTTCTTTACCGGTATAAGCGCGAATTTTAACGACATAATCTGGATTTTTGGCCAGTTTTCTCGCATTGCGTACTTCTTGGCGTTCATAAAATGCCACCGCTTTATCACGTTCGGTGTTGTGTTCGTCATAAAGCGCGGAAAATTGTTCAACAACAGCCGTTGGCCCTGGGAACTCTCCTAACGAGGTATTGATATTTTGCGCAGCAATCGCCCACAAAAATAAAAATAATGTGATACCAAATACAGGTAATAGCAATACATTCGCCATCTTATTTAAAAGACGTTTAGCTTTTTGTAATATTTTCTCGCTCATGCTTATATCACCCATATTTACTGTTGTTATACTCATTATTTACTCCTGTTTAGCTTTAGGTTAATACCTGATTCAGGTTTAAAGCTTGTCACCTTTTTTAAGACCAATTTTAAACTTCTCTAAATAATCATTAGGTTGAGAGCCGTCATAAACCACATCATCAATAAAGTGTTGTTGTGGTGGTTTATAACCAGTTTCAGTCGCAAAATTAGGAAATTGGCTCGCAGGAATTAAACCTTCAGCAATTAATGATTTTGCTGCTTTTTCATAGATGTCAGGACGATAAACTTTTGTGGCTAAATCTTTGTACCATTGGTCACTTTTATCGTCTGAAATTTGTCCCCAACGGCGCATTTGCGTTAAATACCAAATTGCATCTGAGTAGTACGGATAAGTAGCGTTATAGCGAAAGAACACGTTGAAATCAGGCACTTCACGCTTATCGCCTTTTTCATATTCAAACGTTCCTGTCATTGAGTTAGCAATAACGTCATAATCAGCGCCAACATAGTTAGATTGTGAAAGTATTTTCACTGCAGCAGGACGGTTAGCATTGTTATTATCGTCTAACCATTTGGCAGCTCGTATCAATGCACGCGTTAAGCGAACTGTGGTATTAGGGTATTTTTCGGCAAATTCTGCGGTAATACCGAACACTTTTTCCGGGTTGTCTTTCCAGATTTCGTAATCAGTTACCACTGGCACACCGATATTTTTAAAGACCGCTTGTTGGTTCCATGGTTCACCTACGCAATATCCGTGAATTGTGCCGGCTTCCATTGTTGAAGGCATTTGTGGTGGCGGGGTTACCGATAATAAAGCTTCTGCATCAATTTGACCTGATGTATCCCCTTTATGAGGAGCGTAATATCCTGGGTGAATGCCTCCTGCAGCTAACCAATAACGTAATTCATAGTTATGCGT
>JAQWHO010000245.1 GCA_029249355.1 Thalassotalea sp. | reverse complement strand
TTCCCTATACTGACGAACAATATCAACAACTTAGTCAGTTAACATTATCGCTAATTTCAGTGTATCCGCTCATAGAAGGTAATATAGCTGGACATAGTGATATTGCACCGGGAAGAAAAACAGATCCTGGGGATGCCTTTGATTGGCATAAATATCAAGAAATGATTCAGACAAAGAAATGATAAAGTAAGCTGTTAACGTTAGGTATTTTGGTTTAAACATATACCTTAAACCAATAGTTTTTCGTTAATAGCTTGATTGAATATTTTATAAATTATGATGACATTATTGGATAATAAACATGAGCCTAATTAGTTTACTTATTGCTTTAGCAGCAGAGCGTTATTTATCATCTTCTGCGTGGCAGTTCTCAATGTACTTTTCTCGTTATTTAGCCTTTTTTAGACGTTATTTAGCTTTAGGCTCACCGAGTAAGTCGATGCTAGCTAACAGTATATTTGTACTTATACCGGTTATTGGCTGTTATTTTCTTTTAGGCTTGGTTGATAATAGTTTAATTCATCTGGTTATATCTACTGTAGTGCTCATTGTTTGCTTTGGCTGTGTCAATACTCGCGATGTTTATAAGCAATATTTAATGGCGGCTTTTCGCGGTGAGTTGACAACATGTGATATGCACCACAAGCAATTATTAGCAGATAAAAACTTGCCAGATATGGGATTTGGTCAAATGTTAATTTGGCTAAATTACCGATACTTCATTGCAATTATGATCTTTTTTGTTGTTTTTGGTGCACCAGGAGCTTTATTTTATCGTTTAATGTGTAAGGTAAATGAAGCAAGCGTTGAAAAAGCAATTGCCAATAGTGACGGTGCTGACGAGGCTATGGTTAGTCAAAGTGCAGAGAGCGCTGAAGAAATTTCAGAACTTACTCAAGACAGCAATGAAAGTCATCAAGATGCATTGCATGAAATATCAAGCGATGCTGAAACGGCAGAAGAAACTTCAGATGTAACTGATTTTAATCAGCAGTTGTTATTTTGGCTTGATTGGTTACCCGTAAGGCTTTTGGCATTCGGTTATATGTTAGTAGGCCACTTTTCAAGAGCATTGCCTGTTTGGTTGGAAAACCTCTTTGATGTAGGAAAATTACCACATAATGTATTAATTAGCGTTGCTGAGAAGTCTGAAGATTTTATGATTGATAAAAACGATTGTACTGCAGAGCCTTGTTTACTGGTTCGCTTAGCAAAACGTTCTTTGTTGTTATGCTTGTCAGTGATTGCGATGCTTATTCTTACAGGAGTTATAAGTTAGTTTTATATAATATTACGCAATGTTATTGCCATTAATCTCCACCAGTAAGTTATGGTTTTCTAACCATTTTAGAGGTTATTAAATACAAAATTAATGTATTTAAAAGCCTCTTTCTCTTTCTTTTTATAGTTGTTTTTTTAGTCAACTGAACTATGTTCTATTTACAAAATGAAAATGTTTTGTTATTTTTACGTCACTTTTCACAATGGTAATACCAATTTACCGCAAGTTTTTAGCTTGATTTGCGATAAAATTATCAATTTGAGTATTAATTTTTAATTATGGTTCTAGCAAATATTAAACAGCCAGTTAAACAAGCAAAGCTTTCAGATGTGATCCAGTCACAACTGGAAGCGATGATCTTGGAAGGCAGCTTAATAGCAGGCCAGAAATTACCTCCTGAACGTGAATTAGCCATTCAATTTGATGTCTCTCGTCCTTCATTACGTGAAGCGATTCAAAAACTAGAAGCAAAGGGGTTAGTTACTCGTAAACAAGGTGGCGGCACGTTTGTTAGTGAGCAAATATTAAAAGGCTTTTCTGATCCATTATTTGATTTGATGGCACAAAGTAATGAATCTCAATTTGATTTGTTAGAGTTTCGTCATGGTATTGAAGGTATGTCAGCTTATTATGCGGCGATGCGTGGTACGGCTGCAGATTTTGATGAGATAAAAAGTAAACATGAAGCCATAGGTAATGCGCAACTTGAAAATGACTATTGCGATGAAGCTAAAGCGGTTTATGAGTTTTACTTAGCGATATGTTCTGCATCTCATAATGGTGTAATTCTGCATTTAGCCAGAAGCATGTCGTCGATTGTTATTGATAATATTGAACAAAATTTAACGATTCTTGCTCAACGACCTGACGTGTTTGCCAAAATAGCCGAGTTTAGAACACGGTTGCTAGACGCTATTGTTAGTGGGCAACCGCAAAAAGCGTGGGGAGCGAGTCATCGCCATTTAGCTTTTATTGAAGAAGTACTATTGAATTTAACAGAAGAACAAAGTCGTATGCAGCGCTCAATGCGACGTATGCAAAAGATTTAATAAAAAGAAAATGGGTTTTTATTTGTTTTGTAAAAACTTTGTAAGAACTTTGTATGAACACAGAAGAGTTGGCAGATTAAAGAGACTAATGTCGTTTTATAAAAATTAGCACTTTTTAATCTACAAATTATTTACCTTAACTAACGAAAGAATGGAGACTAAGTAATTATGTCTGAATTCCCAAACATTGATATTGATTCATTAGAAACCCAAGAATGGTTAGAGTCAATGGAATCAGTTTTAGAAAATGAAGGGCCAGAACGTGCTCATTTTTTATTAGAAAAATTAATTGACCATGCTCGTCGCAGCGGTACACATTTACCGTTTGATGCAACCACTGCTTATGTAAATACTATTCCTCCTGGACAAGAGCCACATATGCCTGGCGACCAAACGATTGAGTCTCGCATTCGTGCTGCAATTCGTTGGAATGCAATGGCGTTAGTATTACGTGCATCTAAAAAAGATTTAGATTTAGGTGGTCATATTGGTTCTTTCGCCTCATCAGCAACGCTTTATGATGTAGGTTTTAACCATTTCTTTAACGCTGCCTCTCCTAAAGATGGTGGCGATTTTATTTTTGCTCAAGGACATATTTCTCCGGGTATTTATTCTCGTGCATTTTTAGAAGGTCGTTTAACTGAAGACCAAATGGCTAACTTCCGTCAAGAAGTTGATGGTGAAGGTTTATCTTCATATCCTCATCCACATTTAATGCCTGACTTTTGGCAGTTTCCAACGGTTTCTATGGGCTTAGGTCCTCTGCAAGCTATTTATACTGCACGTTTTCTTAAGTACTTAACTGATCGTGGTATCAAAGATTGTTCAGGTCAACGTGTATATGCCTTCCTTGGTGATGGTGAAACGGATGAGCCAGAATCATTAGGTGCTATTGGTTTAGCATCACGAGAAGGTTTAGATAACTTAACGTTTATTATTAACTGTAATTTACAACGTCTTGATGGTCCGGTTCGTGGTAATGGCAA
>JAQWHO010000244.1 GCA_029249355.1 Thalassotalea sp. | reverse complement strand
ACTGCCGATACAGCCTATACAAGCTCTCATAAGGGATATGCTCGCCGAGCAATCTCACCTGTAATTCATTCAAATAAAAACCGCTGTACAAATGATCGCTCGACAGCAAAAATGATTTGCTGCTAACTTCAATCCGATTGAGTGTTTTTAAATTACCTTGCCCTTTAAGCACAATAGTTAAAGGCGTAAAAGGTTGTAATAACGCTTTTTTATTCGATTTTAGCGAAGTGCTAACATAAACAATTGCTGATACTTTACCATTTAACTCAGTAAGAAATTCAGCAATAACTTGATTATCACGCAACGGACGTGAATGTAATAAAAAAGCCTGTTGCTCAAGTTCTTTCATTGTTTACATTAACAAGGTCTGTAACTCTAGCCAGAATAGTCATCGCCATAGCCTAAACTACGAAGTGCTCGTTCATCATCTGCCCAACCTGATTTAACTTTAACCCAAGACTCAAGAAAAACTTTTTGTTCGAACATTTCTTCCATATCACGACGAGCTTCTTGACCAATGGTTTTTAATCTTTCGCCTTTATTGCCAATCACCATACGTTTTTGACTATTACGCTCAACTAAAATCAACGCGTTAATATGTAAAATGCCTTTTGCATCGACTTTAAATTGCTCAATTTCAACGGTTGTTGAATAAGGCAATTCATCGCCGGTAAAGCGCATCAACTTTTCACGAATAATTTCAGAGGCCATAAATCGGCTTGAACGGTCTGTGATGTGATCTTCAGAAAACCAGAAATCGCCTTCAGGTAAAGCTTTAAAACAAATATCACGAATTTTATCGACATTATCGCCTTTACTCGCCGAAATAGGGACAATTTCAACAAAGTCATGCATTGCACCTAATTTTTGCAAATGAGGTAAAAGCGCTTCTTTATCTTGAACATTATCAATTTTGTTAATAATTAAAACACACGGTGCACCACTATTTTTGATTTTACTCAATACGAGTTCATCATCTGCTGTCCAGTGTGTACCTTCAACTAAAAAGAGTATTTGTTCAACTTCGGCAATAGAGCTACTTGCTGCACGGTTCATTAGTCGGTTTATCGCTTTTTTCTCATCGATATGTAAACCAGGAGTATCCACTAATACCGCTTGATGATTATCTTCAGTTAAAATGCCAAGAATACGATGACGGGTTGTTTGCGGTTTACGTGAGGTAATACTAATTTTTTGACCAAGTAGGCTATTTAATAATGTTGATTTTCCAACATTAGGTCGGCCAACAATAGCGATAAGTCCACAGCGGGTACTTTTTGTCATGATTTTTTACTCGTTCGTTTACCTTTAGCATTATCGTCTAAAATAATTTCCAAGACTTTTTCAGCAGCAGATTGCTCTGCTTTTCGACGACTAGTGCCTTTGGTTGTAACAGCTTTATCTATTTCAGAGGTTGTGCAACGCACGGTAAACTCTTGATTATGAGACTGTCCACTTGTGTCAATAACTTCATAAATCGGTAAGGCTATTTTTCGCCCTTGCAAATATTCTTGCAAACGTGTTTTAGGATCTTTTTGCGCTTGTCCTGGTTTTATTGCATTCAGGCGTTGCGTAAACCAACTTAATATTAATGCCTTACACGTTGCCATATCTGAATCGATGTAGATAGCACCAATAATAGCTTCTACCGCATCTTCAAGGATAGAATCTCTTCTATGACCACCACTTTTTAGCTCACCTGGGCCTAAAATCAAATACTCACCTAAATTGAAACCACGAGCAACTTGAGCTAGCGTTATCCCTTTTACTAAGCTTGACCGCATTCGAGTTAAATCGCCTTCGTTTTCTTGAGGAAATTTATCGTAAAGTGTTTCAGCAATAACAAAACCCAAAATTGAATCACCTAAGAATTCAAGTCTTTCATTATGATCCCCTTTCGCACTTCGATGTGTCAGTGCTTGAAGCAATAATGATGGCTCTTTAAAGCTATAACCCAACTTTTTAGATAATTGGTTAATAGCGAGAGCATTATTATTTATCATTAATGAATACTACCTAAGCGTTCGAAACGAACTCCTGTAGGGATCCAACGCGGTAATAAGCTTGAATCGTCACGATCAAAGTCAAAGCTCATCCAGATAAAAACTGCTTCGCCGACTAGATTTTCTTCTGGAACAAAGCCCCAGAATCTGCCATCTAAACTATTGTCTCTGTTATCGCCCATAACGAAGTATTGCCCTTGTGGGACAACAAACTCATCGCGTTGCGTACCCGACTGTTTAAAGTAGTGCGCAGTACGAGGTAAAATTTGGTTATTCACTAAAACATCATGTGTTTTATTAGGCATTGCCGAAGTATAACGGGTGAGTTCAACACTGCCATCACTGTAATCTCCGTTACTGACAAAAGTAGTCTCAACTTGTTTAAATTCGCTGCATTCTGTATTTGTTTCACTGCATGCTGCTTTGATATATAACGATTTATTACGATAAATAATTCTATCGCCCGGTAAACCAATAACTCGTTTAATATAATCAATTTTAATATCCATAGGATATTTAAAAACGACAACATCACCGCGTTCTGGTAAACCTACCTCAACAAATTTATTTCGAGCAACAGGATCACGTAAACCGTAGCTAAATTTATTCACAAGAATAAAATCACCATCAAGCAACGTTGGCATCATTGAACCTGACGGGATTTGAAAAGGTTCATATAAAAAAGAACGCAAAATTAATACAAACGCAATTACAGGAAAAATTTGTACTGGCGTATCGATAAAAAACGGAATTTCTAATATCTTATCTTTTATTTCTTCGCTTAGCTCACCTTCACATTGTTCTTGCGCGGCAACTAACTTTAACTTACGTTGAGGCAATAAAACATATCTGTCATACAACCAAATTACGCCACAAACTGATGTAAGAATAACTAAAAATATTGAAAAATAAACAGCCATGATTTCCCTATTAATTCTCTAATTTAAGTACAGCTAAAAACGCTTCTTGAGGCACTTCAACGTTACCTACTTGTTTCATGCGTTTTTTACCATCTTTTTGTTTTTGTAATAATTTCTTCTTACGAGAAATATCACCACCGTAACATTTTGCTGTTACGTTTTTACGTAATTGTTTAACAGTTGTACGAGCAATAACGTTATTACCGATTGCCGCTTGAATCGCGATATCAAACATTTGACGATGAATAAGCTCTTTGAGTTTTTCAACCAACATACGACCACGTGCAACTGAATTGTTTCGGTGAGTGATCATTGCAAGTGCATCAACTCGATCTCCATTGATCATTACATCAACACGCACCATGTCTGCCGCTTCAAAACGAACAAAGTGATAATCAAGT
>JAQWHO010000243.1 GCA_029249355.1 Thalassotalea sp. | reverse complement strand
GTTATTCGCGGAACATTCTAGTAAGTAAATGTACGATTAACGCATCCTCCCTCATGCTTAATCGTACTTGTGGAAGTCGATACTCATTTAATGAGTATCGACTTTTTACTTTAGAATGAGTATGTTTTGATTAATATCTGTATCAGTAATCTTTGGAAATATTATGTCTTCGAAAAAAAATAATATAAAAAAAATAGTGATTGTAGGTGGTGGTACAGCTGGCTGGATGACTGCTGCTACTTTTGCAAAGGTATTGGGAAATAAATATTGCGAAATTCAACTGATTGAGTCTGATGCAATTGGTACTGTATCGGTTGGCGAAGCAACAATTCCGCAAATTGCTTTGTTTAATAGAATTTTAGGCATTGACGAAAATGACTTTATTAAAAAAACTAAAGGTACATTTAAGTTAGGTATTGAGTTTATAGATTGGACAAAAGAAGGTGGCGGTTACATGCACCCTTTTGGCGACCATGGTAAGGGAATGGATGCTATTCAGTTTCATCACTATTGGCTAAAGATGAATCAAAAAGGCAGTGTTCCTGATCTTGAAGAATACTCATTAGCGGCAGTTGCTGCAAGACAAGGGCGTTTTATGCGTCCACAAAATTTAGGGAATTCTCCCTTATCAGAAATCAGCTATGCATATCATTTTGATGCCACCCTTTATGCTGATTACTTGCGAAATTATGCGATAGAACGTGGAGTTAATCGTACAGAAGGTAAAGTGGTAGATGTACTATTAAAGAACAGTAACGGGTTTATTGATTCAATTAAACTTGAAAATGGCGAGAAAATTGAAGGCGATCTTTTTGTAGATTGCACAGGTTTTAGAGGCTTACTTATTGAAGGCGCTTTAAAAACTGGATTTATTGATTGGAGCGACGACTTACCTTGTGATACCGCGGTAGCTATGCCTTGTATGGCAAAAAATCCAGAAGATATTCGACCATTCACACAAGCCACAGCACAAAAAACAGGTTGGACATGGCGTATACCTTTACAGCATAGAGTAGGTAATGGTTATGTTTACTCAAGTAAGTTTATGAGTGACGATGAAGCCGTAAAAATACTAACTGCACAAATGGAAAGCGAGCCTTTATCAAAACCTAATTTTTTACGTTGGAAAACCGGAATGCGTAAAAAAGGTTGGAATAAAAACTGTATTGCTATTGGTTTGTCAGCGGGGTTTGTTGAGCCTTTAGAATCCACAGGCTTACATTTAATTCAGAGTGCAATAGCTAAATTTATGGGATTATTTCCTCATAAAGGTTTTGACCAAATTGACATTGACACTTATAACGCACAATCAAAAACAGAATTAGAATATATAAAAGACTTTATCGTTTTACATTATAAAGTGACGGATAGAGACGATTCTGACTTTTGGAATTATTGCCGAGAAATGAAAGTTTCTGATCGCCTGCAAGCAAAAATAGATTTATATAAAGCTAACGGCAGAATTTATCGAGAAAATGTCGAATTATTTAATGAAACTTCTTGGCTTGCTGTTATGCATGGTCAAGGAATTAAACCTGAAGGATATCATCCATTAGTTGATGTACTTGATGAAACTGAAATTCAACGACGACTCGATCATATAAAATCCGTTATTGATAAATCTGCTGAAACTATGCCGCTACAGAGAGAGTTTATAAACAAGCATTGTCGGGCGATATAATGCTAGGCGTAAAATATCATCTGAAATATTAATAACTAAAATTGAACAACGCTAAGTGTAGATTATGATAAATCTAATACTTCACGTTGTTCAGCTACTTCTATACGAATATCAAAATCACGTGGTAAATCTGAAGTATCATAATCAAATATAGTGGGTTCAAATGAATTGTTTTCATCAACGTTCATGTTTTTATCATTCATAGTTGTTACCTATTTTTAAGTTTATGTTCAAATACAATTCAAGTGCTTAATCGAATAAAATATTTATTAATGTAGTATTATTACAACAATTAAATAAAAAACACAAACATTACACACTGCTTAATAGTTTATTTTGTAAGTTTACTACTTTTTGTGGTTGGTTTATTAATCGTAGTCGTTGATATATTTAATAAAAATTTGCTAATTTTAGTGATTGATTAACTCCTAATGTTTATTGCATGTTTTTGAAGTATTACTCACAAAAATAATCTAAGCAGTACATTTCAAGCAAAGGGGTAAAGCAGTAAAAAGTATCAAACTTAAGGTTTTAAACGTTCATGTTTAAGAATGTTAGTGTATTTGAACGTTATGCTTGCCCTCTTTGTATTAAACAATCCTTGCGCCTTTGCTATATTTAAAACTGTTCATTATAATGAAATGTAAGCGCTTTCATTTGTGGCGCGTCAAATATTATTAATTTTAAAACGAATTGGATTACAACAATGGCTATTTCTGTAAAACAAAGTTTATTTATTTTGCTTTCACTTTCTCTTGGGTTGAGTGCTTGCTCTGATGTAAAAACTGAAAAAAGTACATCTAAACAAGCCTATGAAAATGATGTATCTCGTATTGGGTCAGTTGAAGACAATGTTGAAAAAATGTTGGCTAAATTAACACTGGAAGAAAAAGTGTCTTTAGTACACGCCAGCGGTAAATTTCATATCAATGCTATTGAGCGAGTTGGTATTCCTGAAATGTGGCTGTCTGACGGACCACATGGTGTTCGCCATCAAATTAATCGACATGATTGGGCATCGGCTGGTTGGACTGACGATCACTCAACCTATTTACCTCATTTAACTTCTGTTGCAGCAAGCTGGGACACTGAAATGGCTATTCTACATGGTCAAGTATTAGGTGCAGAAGCAAGAGATCGTAAAAAAGATTTTATTTTAGGCCCTGGCGTAAACCTTGCTCGTTTACCACTTTACGGAAGAAATTTCGAATATATGGGTGAAGACCCTATTTTGGCAGCCAAACTTGTTGTTCCTCAAATTATAGCGATTCAAGAAAATGATGTTGCAGCAACTATTAAGCATTACGCATTAAATACGCAAGAGTTAAATAGAACAGGCGTTAATGCTAAGCCTGATGAACGCACATTACGTGAAGTATATTTACCCGCATTTGAAGCATCTGTAAAAGAAGCTAATGTATTAGGAATGATGGGTTCATACAATGAATATTACGGTACTAATGCTAATCAAAGTAAGCATTTAGTGATGGATATTCTTAAAGGTGAATGGGGTTATCAAGGCGTACTATTAACTGATTGGAATGTTGATATTAATACACATGATGCTGCAATGTACGGTTTAGATCTTGAGATGGGAACAGACGTACCTACTTACGATGAATATTTTCTTGCACAGCCGTTATTAAAAGAAATTCAAGCCGGTAATATTCCTGTATCAGTTCTCGATGATAAAGTGCGTCGTATATTGCGCGTGCAATATTCTATTGGTATGTATGATGAAAAACGTTTACTTGGTAAACGTAACACTAAAGAACACCAATTAGCGGCTAGAAAAATTGCAGCAGAAGGCATTGTTCTGCTCAAAAATGAGGTAGTTGGTGTAAAAAATGTATTACCACTTGATCAAAAAAATATCAAAAACATCCTTGTTCTTGGTCCAAACGCAGATAAAAAACATGGTACTGGTGGCGGTTCATCAGAAGTGAAATCGCTTTATGAAGTTACACCTTTAGCGGGCTTAAAAGAACAACTTGGAAGCGAAGTAAATATCACGGTAATGCGTGCTCGTAGTAGTGTGTTGGCGCCTATTGCGAGTGATTATGTTGCTTCACGCCATTGGACAGGCACGCCAGCATGGAATATTTCGTACTTTAAAGATCAAGCTCGTAAAGAATTAATTTCTGAATCATGGATTGTTGACTCGAAATTTAATTCACTTAATAGTGGCGGTGTAGATCACATTACAATGAAAGCAACAATTAAACCGCTAAAAGGTGGCGTACATAAGCTAAATATTTCTGCTGTTGGCGACTTTACGTTAAAAATTGATGATAAGGAAGTTGTGGTACATGTCAGTGATAATGGAGCATTGATTAGCCATGATATAGAATTAACTTCAGGTCAAGACTACGTTTTTGAGATTACGTATGATGGTAATGCCACCTTTACTTTAGGTTGGGATGCACCAGGTAATTTGTTTACCGATGAAGCTGAATATTTAGCTGCAGCTAAAGCTGCGGATGCGGTGATCTATTTTGGTGGCCTAAGCCATGGTGATGACAGAGAGTCGATAGATAGACCAGATATGAAATTGCCTAACAGCCAAGATGAAATTATTAATAAACTATTAGCTGCAAATGAAAATACGGTTGTATTTATCGTGGCAGGATCTGCTGTAGAAATGCCTTGGGCAAATGATGCAAATGCCATTGTTTGGGGTTGGTATGGCGGTATGGAAGCTGGGCATGCGTTTTCTGATGTATTATTTGGCGAAGTAAATCCAAGTGGAAAAATGCCGATTACTCTGCCAGAAAAACTAGCACATACAGCACCTATTGCGTTAAACGATTATAACGAAATAGAGTCGTTATATACTGAAGGTGTATTCATAGGCTACCGTTGGTTTGAACAGCAAAATATCAAACCAACATTTACATTTGGTCATGGCCTTTCTTATACAAGTTTTGATGTTTCAGATATTCAATTATCTAGCACATCGATTACCAGTAACGAGAAAATAACTATCACTGCTCAAGTCAAAAATGTTGGTGATGTTGCTGGGGCAGAAGTTGTGCAACTTTATCTACATGATAAAGAAGCAAGTGTTGACCGCCCTGCAAAAGAATTAAAAGGTTTTGACAAAGTATTTTTACAGCCAGGTGAAACCAAACAAATTTCAATTGAACTCAATCAGCGTGATTTATCTTTTTGGGATATTAATACCAATGATTGGCTTGCAGAATCAGGTGACTTTGAAGTGTTGTTAGGTACATCGCTTGACGATATTCATTTAAGAGGTACATTTACTTATCAAAACTAACTACTAGTGAAATAAAACTATGCTTGTTGAGCAAATAACGAAACAGTTAATTCAATTGTCTGACCCTGATATTGCTCAACATTCATTACGTTTTTTTAAATCAGGTAAAGGCGAGTATGGTGCAGGTGATAAATTTTTAGGCTTACGAGTACCAACCCTTCGTAAAATAGTTAAAGAATATAAACAAGCACAACTTGAAGATGCCATTGAGCTACTTAAAAGCGAGTTTCATGAAATTCGTTTATGCGCTGTTTTCTTTTTAGTCGCATTGTTTGAACGCGCTAAATCATCTCCTCAAGCGCAAGAAGCTATTGTAAAAGCCTACCTTTCAAATACTCAATACATTAATAATTGGGATTTAGTTGATAGTTCAGCACATAAAATTCTCGGTAAATACTTGTTAGATAAAGAGAGGACAATCCTTTATCAATTAGCTGAATCGAATGATTTATGGGAAAAGCGCATTTCGATGATGGCAACGTATACATTTATTAAAGAGCAACAATTTGAAGATACCTTTGTTATTGCAAAAGTCTTATTAAATGATAACCATGATCTTATCCATAAAATTGTTGGTTGGATGTTAAGAGAAGTAGGTAATCAAAATAAACAGGTAGAACAAGACTTCCTTAAAGTACATTACAAAAATATGCCAAGAACAATGTTGCGTTATGCGATTGAAAAATTTTCTAAAGAAGAAAGAGCTACATATTTACAAGGTAAAATATAATTATGAACCTGAACTTATCTGCTTTATTTTTTATTGTTTTATTAAATTCATTGAATTGTAATGCCACCGAAAAAGATACGATTAAAATTTCTAGGGCTGACTATCAAGAAAAGCTTCATGGCTTTTGGTTAGGACAAAATATTGCTAACTGGACAGGGTTAATTACTGAAATGGATAAGGTAGGTACACCTGAAACAATGCCATTTTATACTGACGAAGACTGGGGCAGTAAAGACTTAAAAGCCATGTGGGGAGAGTATGTTCCTCACAGTAATACAATTGATTTTTATTTTGGTAATAAAGGTGAACCTTGGGGTGCTGACGATGATACGGATATTGAGTATATGTATCATTACCTACATGAAAAACACCAAACGAGTTTATTGACTGCCGAGCAAATTCGCAGTGGTTGGTTGTCTCATATTTACTCAGAAAACGACGCGCCTTTTTTTAATAAATTTCCAGACTCTAAACCACAAAAAGACAATTTTTTGTGGGAGTCTAATCAGCAAGCTCGAATACTAATGGAGCAAGGTTTATTACCGCCTTTCACTAGTGAGCCAGAGCATAATAAAAAATATATGATGATCGACGCGCAATTAACCACAGAAATTTTTGGCTTGTTAGCTCCAGTAAGAAAAGATGTTGCGCTTAAAATTGCACATTTACCCATTAGAACTTCTGCTAAATATGATGCACAGTGGGTGTCTGAATTTTATGTTGTGATGCATTCGCTTGCCTCAAAAGTGGATAAATCGTTAAGTTTACAAGCACAAACACAATGGTTAGCACAGCAAGCAAGAAAACAGCTACCTGACAAATCTACTGTTGCTAAAATGTATGACTTTGTATGGCAGTCGTATCTACAAAACGTCGATAAAAATAATTGGGAAAAAACCCGTGATGATGTTTATCAACGTTATCAATTAAACAAAGCTGATGGTTATGATTATAAAGACCCATTTGAAGCAGGCATCAATTTTTCAGCGAGCTTAGTCAGTTTATTTTACGGCGAAGGTGATATAAAAAGAACGATTCAAATAGGATCATTAGCTGGGTGGGATTCTGATAATCCAACAGCAACCTGGGGTGGCTTATTAGGTTTTATGATAGGTTATCAAGGCGTGATAGATGCGTTTGAACAAGATAATTTATCGGATACTTATTGGATCCATCGTACTCGCCGAAATTTTCCAGATAGGACGCCTAAGCTTTTAGGTGAAGATACCTTAACTGAAATGGCTAAACGTGGCATTGATATTGTTGATAGAGTTGTTATTGAGCAAATGTCTGGTAAAGTCGATCATAAGAATAATCAATGGGTTATCCCATTAAAGTAAGTAGGTAATAGTGTGAAAATAGTTCTGATAATGGTTGTTATGTCGATGTTTACCGGTTGTATTAGTACCAATAAAACAAGTTCAGAAGAACAGTTACTTCGTATTAATTACGTCAGTACAAATGATCAAAAGGCGCGAAGTTATTTTGTTTATTTACCTCGAGGTTATCATTCTGAACCGAAGAAAAAATGGCCAGTAATGTTATTTCTTCATGGGAACGGTGAGCGAGGTAATGGTAATGATGAACTCGACTATGTGCTTAGTCACGGACCTGTATATGAAGCATGGATACAGAAAAAAGATATCCCTTTTATTATTATTTCTCCGCAATTACATATGTTCGACTTTGACAATAAAGGGCTAGGCTATATTGATAATCGACAACCTAGCCAAATACCTAAACGCATAGTCAGTGGCGTTCCTCCTCGTTCAACATCATTTAGTACAGAGAAAAAGATTAATCGATCAGATTCAATTGCTGATATGGCTGATGTAGCGCCATTATTACCTATGGGCTGGGAACAAGTTGAAGACGATCTAATTGTTATGCTTTCAAGTGTGAAAGATACGTATCGTGTTGATCATTCAAAAACCTATTTATCAGGTTTAAGTTATGGTGGATTTGGTACATGGTATATGGCGAGTAAACATCCAGAAAAATTTGCTGCAATAGCACCTGTTGTTGGTTGGGGGCACCCTGACTTTATGGAATCAATTGCTAAACATAAAATACCGGTATGGCAGTTTGCTGGTGGTCGCGATAGTGCGGTAGAAATCCCTTATTTCTATGCTGGAATTGAAAAACTCAGAGCATTAGGTCATACCGATGTGCGCTTTACTGTTCATGAAGAAATGGAACATGACGCTTGGACTCGTGTTTACGCCAGTGATGACTTTTATCAGTGGTTGTTAAGCCATCCACTAGAAAGTAAAAATTAAATAGTACTGTGAAAGTTTTTCATGCAAGTGATTAAAAAAGGTTGTTGCATAGTAATATTTTTTGTCATTTTTCGGTGATAAGAGTTAACCTTGCAATAATACCTGGGTGGTCTGAAGGATAAGCATTAATTATTTTTGAATCACCGATTAGCCCTTTAATTATCAAACAGTCAATGCCTGCGTTAGCGAGTAAACTCATTTTTGTTTTTGTTTGTACAATACCAACATCATCTCCATCACATGAACTATTAAAGTCACCTAACAATATTGCAGGGTATTGTTTGTTTTGATTAATTAATGCGGCGGTTTCATTAGCATTAGCAACTCGAGTTACTTGGCTTTCATGATCCCAATGAATATTAACCATTAAATATTTATTATTGGCTTTTGAGATAACAGCATATTCTCCTGTTCTCGAAGCGTTTGGGCCATCCGTGAGATCAAAGCGGCCAGAATCAACGAATTTAATGCCCGAGCATTGATTGATAAAAATTTGAAATCTTTGCTGCCAACATTCCCCCAGAGACTTTTTCAAACTAATTGAGCGACTATAATCGGTTGGTAGATGGGTTTTTAGTTGCCAATCATCAACGCCCTCTTGAATACCTAGTATATCAATATGATGTTTTTTAATGATTTCAGCATAGTCTAGGGTATGCTGAGGCATCGTTTTCCAACCATAGATATTTAATGACATAACAGAAAGCTGTAACGGCTTCGTTTCGGCTATGGCATTAGTTGAAGCTAATGCCAGAGTTAAAAAAACGTATTTTATCAAGATTGATATTTTCATAATGTTGCATTGCTTCTATTGATGCTCGGTTAAAATATCTTTCTCAGGCCCCCAAACATTATTAGCGCGATCATAAGTACTAAACGACCCACCATCATCCCAAAAGGTAGCGGCAATACCAAACTCTTTTGCTAAACTAACATGTGTTCGAATATAGTCTTCACGTTCGGCTTGTTCGCAAATATTTTCTGGATTTTCAAAGTCATACTTGGCAGAACCAAACTCATTAACCATTACAGAAATATTATTGCTAGAGGACCAGTTATGGGCTTTTAGGTAGATTTCTCGTAAAGCAAGTTTGTCTTGGTCACTGCCCCATTCTTGTGTACAAATGCCAGCAAAGTTCCAAGGGTCATAGCTATGAAAATTTCCGATGAGGTATTTGTCATCTACATCCGGAATATCCATAGTGAGTAAGGTATCTATATTTGAGTATTCATTTCCTGCAAAAACAACAAGACGATTAGCCGTTTGGTTACGAATGATTGATAACGCTCTTTTATTAACGATATTAAGTTCTTCTACAGTTAACCCATGTGGTTCGTTAAAAATTTCAAAAATTAATCGAGGAGACTTTTCTTTGAATGTTTCTGCAAGCTTGATCCAGATACTGTCAAAACGGTTTTGATTACTGACATTATCATAATCATTTTTAAACCAATCATCATGATGAATATTAATAATGACATATAAATCACGTGCTAAAGACCAATCGACAATCTGTTCAACTCTATTAATAAATGCTTCTTCTATTTCATAAGGAGCAGATATTGAAACATGGTTATGCCAAGTAATAGGAATTCTTACGTGGTTAAAGCCAGCATCTGAAAATGCTTCAATATAGTATTCTTCTGCGGGTAAGGCCCATTCACCTTCTGTTGGGGCGTCAAGAGTATTGCCTAAGTTTATACCTATGCCCATTTCTACAATTGCCATTGAAGGGGAAACATCGTTGGTTAATGTATTTTGTACTACATCGGGGAGTGTTAACCTAACTTCAGTGGGTTGGCTAGGTTGAGAGGTTTGTTGTGGTGCACTTGGCGATGAGGCACCGGAACCACCACACCCCAAAAGAATGAAGTTGAGATAGATAAATAAGTAAGGTGTTTTTGTTAGTATCTTTTTAATGTGTTTAGTCATTGGTTTTTATTCTAAGTGTTGAGTTGTTATTACAGGCTATTTCAAACGATTTTGTTATGTTTTTGATATGAACGGTTAAAGTAAAAGGCTTTTCACAGCGACTAGAGATGACAATATCATCTGTCAGTAAGGTTCTTTTTGCTGCGAAAAGTGAAATGTTATTCATGTCTTTATCATTACCGTTAAAACGTAAGTTTTCGATGCCGTGGCGACTGGTTTCATTAATGCGCCAAATTATTTCATTTTCTGGCGCATTAATTCTAATGCCTATTGCATGTTTTATAAGATAATTGATAGGAGCAAGCCCTGACCAGCCGATAAAGTCGGGTTTAGCTTTTTGACCTTTTTTCCAAGCCAGCGGATGATAATTTTCCCATGCGGTACCTGTTTCCAAAAACACTTGGGTAGTCGCATTTAAGTGATTCATGGCGATTTCTCGTGCTAATGTATATTCATCATTTATTTCTAAACACACTACCAACTGTTCCTCCAGCAAATCCCATAGAAATCAATTGATTTAAGTCTAAAATATTTAAACCATAACGCGCAA
>JAQWHO010000242.1 GCA_029249355.1 Thalassotalea sp. | reverse complement strand
TAAAATAATAATAACTAAAACCTAACCAACTCAACATTAACCAAAAGATAGGCCGCACAAGGCTTTGTCCATAATTACTTAGCCAATCAAATAAATAATCAATCTCTAGACCTTTAAATGGTTTTGTTTCATGCCAGCGTTTAGCTCGCATTTCTTGTGCATTAAATTGTTGTGCGCTTTTATGATCATGATGTTTCTCTGCTAATTCTTTTAAGCGTCTTAATCGAGCTATATCTTTTTCGTCTTTCGCTTGGTTAAATATTAGATACTTTTTTTTATTTATTACTTTACACGTTAATCCATCCAAATGAACATGATTTTTAATATCAGTTAATGTTAGATCAATAACACAATTAAAGGTGTTGTTTGTTAGTTCAAATCCCCCCAAAAGAGATGAAAGTTTAAAGTCTATTTGTTCAATTTTTTCGGAATTAATTAAATATATTAAACTGAAATGACCGCTTGCAGTTAGGCCATCAAAGTATACTCCTCCCTTACCAAAGTTTGCGCTATTAAAAAACACCCTTCCATGACCAAAGGTTGTATGGCTAAAATACACCCCCCCCTATACCAAAGTTTGCGCTATTAAAGCGTACATCCCCATTACCAAAGTTTGCATGGCTAAAAAACACATTCCCTTTACCAAAGGTTGCTTGGCTAAAATACACATTCCCATTACCAAAGGTTGCATGGCTAAAATACACTTCCCCTATACCAAAGCTTGCACGGCTAAACGACACCTCCCCATGACCAAAGGTTGCATGGCTAAAGTTCACCTCCCCATCACCAAAGTTTACCTCATTAAAAGACACATCCCCATCGCCAAAGGTTGCACCAATAAAATTTACTTTACCTTTCGGAAAGGTAAACTCAGAAAAGTCTATTGCTGAGTTTGGTTTAGTGCGAAGCGCGCTTAAGCTCATACCATGAAAATCAATATCCGCTATGGGATTCTCTTCCACCCACTTATTCCATTCCTCTCTGCCTTTTAAATATAATTCGATGGCTTCATTACCTGATAGCGTTATTTTTTTTTGTTCGTTATTATTATTTGTCATGCCGTTGATTCCATCAACTTAGGTTAGAATCACATTATCAAAACATTTTATATCTTTATAGTATTTTGAAAATTAGCCACCTACTTCCGATAATGTCAGTCTCGGAAGTAGCAACCCCACTAAAAATAGACCTGATTATAAAAAACAGCTAATCTAATTCTATAAATCACCGAATAATCCCAAAAGTAGAATTAAAATAATGGAAGCTGAACCCCTCAGAAATTTATCAGATATTAATTTAATGCACCGCGTTTTAACCAAGTGGGGCAACGTGCGCGAAGCTGAATGTTTTATTATTGGTTGTAACTTTGCCTTACGGGTAGGGGATTTACTTAAAACAACGGTCGAACAATCAAAGTTCGATAGCTTAACTGTGATTGGGAATGAACAAAAAACAGGGAAATTTGAATAAAAGAGTAAGGAGAATCTAAATGGGGATTGCCGAAGATTTTTATGGAATGAAATATCAATGGTCAAAATTAAGTATTAGCACTAAAATTTTTTTTATATTTTCTTTTTCTTTAACTGTTTTATCCATTGGTTCGTTGGCAGATTCGATATTTGCTTTTAAAGGATTCATCGTAGATGCAATTGTGTTTTATGATTCTGCTATTGATCCAATTTGGAAATTTTTATCTGAGTTGTTTAATGTGGAAATAGCATTTCTATATAAACACTTAACTATGCTAGTTTTATTGCTTACCGGAATATACAGTAAAATACCTTCCTATAAAAAGAGGGAGCGAGATGGTATAATTTTCTACGTTATATTTTTTATGTTTGTGACTTTTGGTTCAGTTACTGGGTATTATTTCATTCCTATATTGGGCGCTACAAAATTTTGTTTACTTGCTTGTCTTTTTCTTCCCTTTTTTTTAGCAATTGCTGTAAATAAAAAGTGTAAAATATATAAGTGGAATGTTTTAGCTTTTTTATATGTCTTATTTATTTATTTTACTGTAGCAATATTAGCAGCTATTAGTGCTGGATTAACTAGACCATTAAGTGGCTCATAATATTCATATAAGTCATTAAAGCAGGACAAAAAACAGTTGGCCTCCTTCAATTAAGAATATTAATAGAAAACTAAAGAAAACCCGTTAATAGTTAGCGGGTTTTTTATTATTGAAAAAGATGTGATATCATCATTATTCATTTAGCTACCTCGTAGCTGATAGACCATAGAGCAATGAATTGGTCGGGCTTTCTGCCTTTGCTCACACTCTAAATCAGACTCACTTTCTGAGTCGCACTTTCAAACATAAACATTACCTGGTACCTACCGGGCATTTGTCGTGTTTAACATTCAACTTGCAGCTAATCACTGCACCATTAATTAATAGGTATAACTATGTTTAATCAAAAAAGATACATCGTCTGGAACCCTTGGAAAGTAGCTGTGCATGATGGTAGTGCCGATACTTATGAAGAACTCTTAGAGACTGAAAAGCAGCAAGATTGCTCTTGGTCTTCTGAAGTTTACACTTCTAATATCGAAGGAGTTATTCAGGCCATTCAAAATGAAACTGATGTAGATATGAAATATCAATACTGTCCGTTAACCTTCACTCAAAAATATAGAGTGTTTAAGTATTCGGTATCGGTATTTATTAAAAAAATACGAATGCAGCTCAAAGCAATCTAATCAACCCGACTTATTTACTAAGTCACCATTCAACACTTCAATATCCCGGTTAATCACCGGGTAAGGAAAAATTATGCTTAGCCCTACTTGGAAAGAGTACAATAAGTACTTTGGTTATGTAACTCTACTTTCGTTTGTTCATGCGTTCATCAATAAGATGCTCACTGGCAACTGGGTAACAGACAAAACCTTCACAGACAATCCAATGTTCTATTTTGACATAGTAATATTTATGTCTTTTTATTGGATAACAAGTATAGGTGTTACGAATAAGCTATGGCTAGCTGTTTCATTTATAGTCTTTTATATATCACAGCTATGTTATTACGCTGAATTAAAAGAAATAGACACAGTATTAACAATCATCTTTTTTGCCATGCTCTTTCAGCTAGCTAAAAGTGAAGTTGCCATAAAAAATCACAAAATCTTGAACCCTTAATTCACATCAACACTGGCTCGTTTTTCGAGCCAGATATTATCAACCATTCAACTTGCAGTTAATCACTGCGCCATCAATAAATATAGGAACACTATGCACACAGTAGACGAAACATTTAAGACAATCATCACGAAAGATGAGTTTAAAGAATCAGCAGAACATATATTTACTGTTTCACATGACAAAGATCATTTTCGTTCCGTTGTACCATCACCACTAGCAGAAGATTTTGCTATGGCGTGGCAGGACGAATTTTCAGCGTGGGAATGGATAATCCACATCCGCGAAAATCATGTATCAGGTAAGCAATGGGCTATTGATGAACCTTTAAAATGCGCAAAATGTTTATGGGTACATTTCGGTAACACCCCTATAAATGATAATGAAGAACTTGAAGATGAATTTCTTCACTTTGAAGCTGGAACCGACAAGTTTGATGTTTGGCACTGGTTTGAAGAAGAGTTCAACTTATCAATTGCAAAAGATTTAAGCACTTAGGCGTTTGAATAACAAAGCACCTTCGGGTGCTTTTTTACTGCCAGCAAACCCCAAAAAACAAGTATATATTCCAACTCGCCGCACCAAATGTACCGTTTTTAATGCCACCTCAAAAATATTTGACAACATGATAAATATTCGCAAAAATGATAAAAAAACAGGAATATGATAAAAAAGTATCATGTTTGACGAAATAGAGGTGATGTGATGGAAAAGTCAGTAAGAAGGCAAATAGAACGGATTTCTCGAAATGCAAAAAAAACCAAAGAAGCACTTGTTAAGCAAATTAAAGCTGACAAAGAAGCGAATGGGACGATGCGTTTAGAGCGCAATTTCAGCAAAACTCAACTATACAAGCTCCCTCACCTTTCTAAAGGTATCGTAGAAAAAGAAACTGAAGACATGATGAAAGAAGGTCATGTTTTTAGAAAAAATGAAAATGGCATTGGGTATTGCATTAGTCTTGATGAAGTACTGACAATTTATAAACGTCGCAATATACCCACATTTAGAGAACGCAAAGAAGATCCTATCATCGCCGCTATTGCGAATTTAAAGGGTGGTGTAACTAAATCAGTATCAACTGTATCACTAGCACATGGATTAAGAACGCACCCATCACTTATCTGTGAAGATTTAAGAATTCTTGTTATTGATTTAGATCCGCAAGGTACTGCTACCCTACTCTTGAGTTTTGAAAAATCTGTAGGTGAAGTTGAAGATACAGCCGTTCAAACAATGCTACATAACTTATCTAAAAAAGAGTTAATGGAGGAGTGTGTTATCGCTAGCGCTGTTGATGGTGTTGATGTGCTTCCAGCGAACATTGGTGACGCATTTATTGCTTCGGAATGGGAAAAATTCTGTAATGAGGACTTACCTAATATCAACCCTTATGAAGTCCTCTATAAAACCATAATTGAAAAACTTAAAGATGAATATGATTTTATTTTTATTGATAACGGTCCTCACCTTGATGCTTTCTTAGAAAATACATTGCAATGTGTTGATGCAATGCTGGTGCCTTTACCTCCATCAAATGTAGACCTTCACGCGAGTTGTAATTTTCTTGAGCGCATTCCATTAATGTACGATGCAATCAAAGAAAAAGGAGTTGAGGCTAGGCTCCAGACGCTTGTCGGCTTTATGACTAAGTTTGACGCTAAAGACGAGGATGATTTAGACGCTCGAACAATGGCTAAAGATATGCTGGGCGGAAACTTATTAGACGTAAACATTGTAGACTCAAAAGCGTTTGAAGTATCAGCAGAAACATTTGATAGTGTTATATCAGTGTCACGTAAAAACTATGATGGCGATAAGAAAACATTGAAGCGCATTCAAGATAATGTTCTTAGCTTTTCTCGCTCGGTATTCGACCATTTAAAGCATCTATCAGAGGATAAGTAATATGTCAGAATCAGATAAGAAAATTAGAAGCCCAAGAAGACGAAGAGGCGCAGCCGTTGATAATGTTGCTCATGGTGATCATAAAGAGCATAAACTATATTCAGGTAGTATTGCTGAATTCAATTTAATAAAGCTTAGCTATGAAGACCTTGTAAAAGATTCTTTTGTTGATGAAGCAGTGAACGGTAGGGAGCAAGATAATATAACACCAGACAATGTATCAGGAGTAAGTGATACGATTGCAGACACACAATTTTACCCGTGTTATGTCGTAAAAAACGACGAGGGCAAGTACGAGTTCATTGATGGCTCACGCCGTAGAGCTGGCGCAATAGAGAAGAAAATAGGTTTAGAGTGTTATGTTTCAGAAGATGAATTTACTATTGCAGATAAAATACACCTAGCACAGCAGCTCCAAACAGCTAAAGAGCACAACTTTCGTGAACAAGGTTTAAAGATAAAGCACTTTATAGAAAGCGAAGGAATTGAACAGCAAGAGGCTGCAAAAATATTCAATCATAGTCCTGCAACAATCAGTAGATTATTAAAGGCCGCGAGTATATCTAAAGAATTACTGGCTATATTCCCTGATCGTGACCTTATCTCTTTAGATAATTTCGGTAAGCTGGCAAGTGTCGAAAAAGAACTCTCCAAGCAGCAATTACCTGTACCAGTGTTTTTAGATGATAACCAAGGAGTTATTGAGCAAGCTATATCGCAAGAATTACCTGGTACTGAAAAAGCCAAGCATATTGTTGATGTATTAGTAGCTGAAGCATTCAATAAACCTGTGGTTAAAAAAGAACCTGTAGAAGAATTTCCTTTGGCGCATTACACCGACAAGAATAAATATGCCAAAATATTAAGCCAAGGCGATAAGGTGCAATTTGTATTTAAAGGAATTAAACCTAGCTTAACGAAAGAAATTGAAAATTTCATAAAATCAAAAATACAATAAAGGTGAGTTTGCAGAGTCTTAATAAGAATTAACAAACTAAGAAGTGAAGACCTAACAATATTACTTTGGTCAAGTAAAGAAGTTTCAAACCTGGGGCTGATCGCTTCGCCCCTTTTTTCGGCTATTACCTGCTCGATTTACCGAAACAACACTAGTTAAGACGCTTGGGTTGCAGTGGACATCCCAAATGTAAACACACTTGCAAGCTTGAAGCAGCAGTTTAATTTATCTACTATAAAATTTGACACCGCAAACGCCATTAGTTACATATATAGGATAATTGTTTTAACTATTTAGGTATGTGATGCTAAAAGGTCAACACTTCCAGCAGTTGGCAAATGTCACCAGACAAAACCAAGCTACCGACGAAATTAATAGATCTCATAACGAAGTGCGAAAAGGTAATAACACTATTCGCAATCTTTCAGCGGCTCTTGAAGCCGAGCGAGCTGAAAATAGAGCAAACCTGCCATTGTTAGAGGCGATGACATTAATTAGAAATTTCGAAAACAACAACCCTTACTGGGTGGTAAGTGTTAATATTTTAGAGTCTGCCCATCGTAAGTGGCACCCCAAGCATACTAATGAAGTCGTTAACCCTAACTCTCCACCTGATAGCTGGAAGCTTTCGGTACTAGGAAAGCGAAATCATAACCTTTATCTAATTGCATTGGCAGAAGTTTTGTACAATACAAGGGCCGCCCCACGTAACGCATTAGAATGGACAAACTGGTTATTAACCCATGCAGATGTGGTGCCTGAAGAGGCTTTTGACGAGTTACATAAAATGAACGAAAGAGTGGCGAATTTCTCAAGCTCTCCTACTTTAGATATAGGCAAACGTGTCACGGCTAGATTTAATATTCTCCAAAAATCTGTCAAATATTCCGACGAGTACAGCACAGTACCACTCACTGATTCCCTTCCCAATCACAATGAGGACTGTAGAATCGAAGAGATTGTTGGAAAAACAGATGGACAGAAAACAGTAGCAACAAAGAAAAATATTACTGAGTGTGATGATTGGCAAGCTACTACGCCGCTTTTTCATTATTAGGCTCGTCCTAATTCACAAATTGACAAATAAATTTGGTTCGCTCAACAAGCAAATGAGCCGCATCGTTGACATTAAAAATGGACATTGATAATATAACTACGCTTCTTTGAGTACACCTTAGCGGATTGAAGCAACCATCGTACTCATCATTCATCTTTGCATATCGCAACCTTTACCCTCTTGAACGTTTGTATACAAACATTTGCGCTCTATTTTCAGTGCATAATTGTTTGTGTATCTACAACCAGAATTCTCTGCTCAGCCTATGCTGACAAAGAAAGGGTAACTGGCTTTTTATACCCTGCTTTACTTTTGTAAAGTCGCCAGAAAATCAATCGCACAACCTGTGCATAATCCAACTCGCGGAATAATCACCGCACCATCAATCGGAGTACAACACCATGATATTATTATCAATTGGTCTATTCGTAATTGCAGCTATCGCTAGCCGCAAAATTTTAGACGTTGTTTTAGATGCTTTATTCTAAACAACATAATTAAGCCCCCTAACTGATCATTAGGGATTATTAACTAGGAGTATAAACATGTTTACAATTCTATTATTTATCGTTGCTGGCTACTTAACTCTTAAAGAGTTAGGTCGAGCAAAAGGCAAGTTTGATATGTCTCGTCAATCTAAGATTGATAGGGAAAATGAAGCTAATGCGTTAGCCTCTGAAAATATCAGCCTTCAACGTGAACTTCTTGC
>JAQWHO010000241.1 GCA_029249355.1 Thalassotalea sp. | reverse complement strand
ACCGTCCCAAAAATAGCAGGAAAAACTCCACCTTCGGTATTAGCTTCTCGTGGGTCGTCACTGACAAATGATGCTATTTGGCTAAAAAACATCATCAGTTTTTCAAACGTATTCATTTTATTGTTGGTGGTAACTTTTAAGATGTCCTCAAAGCTCACGGTAACTATTTGGCCGTCCATCGCGCGCATTTTTAACTGGTCGCGCGATGTTTTATCACGCAACGCTAATAATGTTTTTTCAAGTACTTGATATTCACTTTCTAGCGTCGCAACTTCACTTTCAATTTTACCGGCATTTTCTGGCGTTAATTTGTTTTCTAATTTATACTTGCGTTCTCGAAGACGTAATCGTTCGAGTTGATAATTTATCGCGCCAATTTCAACTTTTTGTAACTCTTCAATTTCATATTGAATATCCAAAACTCTATCTAATAAAGTTGGTAATTCTTCTTGAGGAACAGACTTTCCATCTAAAACAACATCATTAATATAACCATAAAAATTACCATTGGTTCTACGTTCAACCACAACAAGCTTTTCAGGGGTTGATTGCTTGGTAATTTCTGGCACTAAAATCCAACGAAAATCTAAACTTACCAGTTCACGGTTACCTGTTTTAATCAGTAACCGTTCAACAGTTTCTTGTTCAGGATCTAAGTTAAGTTTTAAGTGAGCTAATTGATGACTAGGAATACTTTCCCTGTCATAAATTTCACCAATAACGGTACTCGCTTGACCATGTTTATCTAGTAATTCAAATTGATGTACTTGTGCAGGCCAAAAGTATGAAAGCCCACGTGAAGCTATTAGCCACAATAATCCCAATACAGAAATTAAACTAAGACTTACACCACCAGCTGATAACCATATCCACGGTGAGCCTGATTTAAACCATTTATTCATTTTTCAGACCCTTTCCTATAACGAACTATATTTTTCACGCAAACGCTGACGTACAAATTCAGCAAGCGTGTTAAAAACAAAAGTAAATACAAATAAAACAAAAGCTGCCAAGAACAAGATACGATAGTGCGAACTACCCACTTCAGATTCAGGCATCTCGACCGCGATATTGGCTGCTAAAGTACGCATACCTTGGAAAATACTCCAATCTAAAATTGGCGTGTTACCTGTCGCCATTAATACAATCATCGTTTCGCCAACAGCGCGACCTAAGCCCATCATTATTGCAGAGAAAATTCCTGGACTAGCAGTCAGCAATACAACCTTAATCAACGTTTGCCATTGCGTTGCACCTAAAGCTAAAGAACCACTGGTTAAATGCTTAGGCACACTAAATATTGCGTCTTCTGCCATCGAGAAAATAGTTGGAATAACAGCAAAGCCCATAGCGATACCAACAACTAAGGCGTTACGTTGGTCAAAATTTATGCCTAAATCATTGGTGATATATTGACGAATGTCACCACCAAAAAGATAAGTTTCCATAACTGGAGATAATGAGAAAGAAACGTAAGCAACGAGAATTAAAACGGGTACCAAAATAATCGGCGCCCATGTTTCTGGTATTTGACTTTTTAAGACTTTCGGTAAGTTGTGCCAAGCAAAAGCAGTAGCAAAAACCGATATTGGTAGCAAAATAAATAACAGTGCAATAGCCGGTAAATTAGTTTCAATGATAGGTGCAAGCCATAAACCTGCTAAAAAACCTAAAATAACCGTTGGTAATGCTTCCATTAATTCAATGGTCGGTTTTACTTTTTTACGTAAACCCGGTGTCATAAAATATGCGGTATAAATCGCGGCAGTTAGTGCAATTGGTACAGCAAATAACATCGCGTATAAAGCTGCTTTCATGGTACCGAACGAAATTGGCACTAATGAAAACTTACCTTCAAAATCATCCGAGCCTGAGGTTGATTGCCAAATATATTCAGCTTCAGGATAACCTTCATACCAAACTTCTTGCCAAAGCGCCTGCCAAGTCACTTCTGGATGTTCATTTTCAACAGAGAATAATTGAAATTGATTATCACTGAACATTAGTAAGCCATCAGCTCGTGGTGAAATGACAAATGAACCTGGAATATTACCGGTTAAGTTTCCGCGCCATAAATCAGCTTCACTTGTGGTATAAAACGTACCCATTTCCCCAGAATCTGTCACTGTATAAAAACTTTTTCGAAATTGCTCAGTATGAATTTGACGAACTGCTTCAGTTTCACTTACCTTGAATGTTCTCACTTGTTTAAATTGACGACCATTTTCTGTAGCCACTTCAAACCATTGACTAACCACACCATTACTATCGCCAAGCAAAATAGAACTACCGCCAGACAGTAATGCCATTGCCGTTATATGCATTGGTTTTGCTCTACTTTGCGCAAGTTCAGGAATAATAGTAGCTTTTAATTCAACGTCACTATCATCAGACAAATCAAATACTAAAACTTGATCGCCACTTTGAATAAATGCCATCTCAAGATCAGGCGTAACGAGGATTTTGTCGACTTGATTCGTTGTAAGTTCCACTTCTTGATATTCAACTTCATAAGAAGGGTCATACGAAAAATCATCTTCAGCAAGTAAGGTTGTTTTTATTAAGCGCTGGTCTTTGGTAAACCCAACAAAAACAGCTTTTTCATCGTTCATCGCAAACGATAAATGTTTAAATTCAGCTCCTTGCTCATCAACAGGAATAAACGCTTCACCTAAAGGAAAAGTAATATGAGGAATAACTTCTCTTAAACCTGTGTCATAACTTGACTGAAACTTAGGTGAAATTAATAAAACATCATTATTTTCATTAAGTAACAACTTATGCTCTGCACTCGCATGAATCACTTGGGTTAACTTATTGTCGCCCAACGACTCTTGGAATTTCAGGTCAATATGAGCATCAACAGTCTGTGATTTATCCGTAGTTTTTAACGGGTAATAATTTACATCACCGTTATCATTAATGGTGTAAACCAACTCTTGTAATTCATCAAGCCCTGTTGCCAAAACTTGGTGATCACTTTCAATTGAGAATGAAGTAACCGGCGCTATTTTTGCTGATTCAAAAATAGGTTTGATCACATAAAGTAAATACATAAAAATTAGCACTAAGGTAAATAAAACACTGATGCCACCCAGTGTAATTAACCATTTAGCTAATGAATTTTTAACCTGACGTATGCCGGCTGACTTAAGCGCGATTGCCACTAAAAACACCTTCAAAGATAGAAATTATCCAATTGCAGCAATTATAAGACAGTTATATGACACTTTTGTGACACCGATGATTTCAATCAATATTAAATCTGATTTGTTAGTAAATGAGGGCGAAGGTTATTGTTAAATAGTAGAAATTTGTTTATGTTAATTTATATTTATCCGCTTCAATAAATCAAAGGTAAATAATGTCGTTAAGTTCATTCATGACCAAAGACGTTATCACGCTTGAAATTGATGATAACTTGTCAAAAGCAAAGCAAATATTTGATAACCATAATATTCACCATATTTTAATTAAGAACGGTAAAGAGCTTGCGGGCATTATTACCGATAGAGACTTATATAAACATTTAAGCCCAAGTGTCGGGACAAAAAAAGAGACGCCTAAAGACACCGCTTTATTAAGTAAAAAAATTCATTTGATTATGAGTAGGGAGTTAGTCACCGCGAATGCAAATACGACATTAAATGAAGCGGTATTACTTTTTCATGACAATCACATTTCATGCTTACCGATTGTCGATGAGAATTTCCACCCAATCGGTATCATTTCGTGGCGAGATATTTTGAAGATCATCGCCATTCAATATCGCATGAAATTAGCGAGTCAAAGCAGTAAAAATCCCGATATAAATATCATCTAGTTTGAGCTGAGTTTATGAACTAAAATTATGAACTCTGTGTATTAAATCAGATTATTTAAGAGCTACACGACAACATTGAACATCCTGCTTTATTTTTCGCCCAGGCAGGACGTTTTTCAGCAAAATGTTCACATGACTTTTGTTCGGTATAAGGTGTTTGTAATACCTGAAGCAATTCTTCAATCATTGAATAATCGCCTTTCTCCGCTTTTTCAATCGCTTGTTGTGCCAAATAGTTTCTTAAAACATACTTAGGGTTAACCGCATTCATCGCTTGCATTCGTTCACTTTCTGACGAATTATTCTTGGATAAACGTTGTTGGTAATCATTCAACCAGTTCGCAAAACCCTCGAAATAATTATCAGCAAGCTTCTCTTCTTCATAAAAACAATTGCGAAAGTGTTCCTGCCATAATTCAGCTTGCTCCGGTTCTGTTAGCTCTGGCTCTGTTTGCTTAGGCAAAGATGACAATACACGATAAAACATCGTCATATCAATTTCAGTATTCATCATGAGTTTTTCTAAACGATTAATTAAAACCGCGTCAGCTTCTGACGCTAACTCATCTAATCCCTGCTTATCCAAATCTAAATCATCTAAGCCCAGCTTAGCTTGCATCATTTTCAGCCAGCGTTGTTCATAATTAGTGGCATAATCATTTAATATTTTATTGAGCGGTACAGCATCATCTATTAAAGAATAAATCGCGTTACCTAATTGAAATAAATTCCACTGGCCAATTTCAGGTTGAGCGCCAAAACTGTATCGCTTACCTTGAGCGTCTGTTGTGTTTGGCGTCCACGTTAAGTCAAACGCATCAATCCAACCATATGGACCATAATCAATGGTTTCACCGATAATTGACATATTATCGGTATTCATCACGCCATGAACAAAACCAACGCGCATCCATTCAACAATTAGCTGGCAAGTTTTTTCGCTAATTTCCTGATACCACTTTAAATAAACCTCAGTACAAGGTTCACCTAAATGCGGGAAGTTTTGCTCGATAGAAAAATCGACCATTTCCTTTAAGAGTTTTTTATCACCACGCATTGCAGGTAATTGAAAGCTACCAAAACGCATAAATGATGACGACACCCTGCAAACAACGGCACCTAATTCTAATTGAGGGTTGCCATCATAAAACATATCACGGTTAACCTTATCGCCTGTCAAACACAAGCTTAACGCCCGTGTTGTCGGGATCCCTAAATGATACATAGCTTCAGAGCATAAATATTCACGAATTGAAGACCGTAAAACCGCTAAACCGTCAGCATGGCGAGAGTATGGCGTTTTCCCTGCACCTTTTAATTGTAAAGTTTGTAGCCCTTTTTTCTCTGTTTCAATTTGACCTAAATTAATCGCCCGTCCATCACCTAATTGTCCTGCCCATTGCCCAAATTGATGACCACCATAATTCATGGAATAAGGTTGCATACCTGCAATAATTTTATTACCGGTTAACACTTCGGCAATGCCGTCATCAGACAAATCTTCTGCAGTAAAACCCAATTGCAATGCTAGGGGTTTATTTAAAGAAACGAGTGAAGGTTGTTGTGTTTTTTGCGGAATCACATATGAAAAAGCAGCACCTTCCACTTGTCGAGGAAATACCTCTTGCAGAGGATCTGCAGGTAAATTAAGCGTGAACTGATTATTTATTTGAAAATTAAACGATTGATTCATAACTGACACAACAAAGTATTATCTAAACTAGTTAGCAGTGATTCTACCGCATAAAAACACAAGTCTAAATATCAAAACTTAACCGTATCTGACTGGTTTATTATTTTAAGCTAAGTTAATTTGAGCTAAGTTAATTTAGGTTACTAGCAAACCTATTTTACTTCTTTTTCAAGCTTGCAATTAGGGTCAACCTTCTTAATATCGCAAAACGGTTTTTCACGTTTTACTGTGATTACAACAGCCTCATTCAAAAAAGTAATAGAGGTGCAAGAAGACAACAATAAAGAAAATATAATGGTGATGAATCTAAACACGATTGTCTCCTTAAACATAACTTCCTAATAATGGGCATGTAAAATTGGTTAAAACTGTTAAAGCACTAAAACGCTAAACTGATTTTAGTTCTTACTGATTTTCTTGTTAGTTTTCACTCTATAATTTGTCTGAAATAATTATCAAGAGAGATAGAAGAATGTCTCGTTTCAAGGGTTTCTCCATGGTTTTCAGCAGATTTTTGACCAAAATATAATTTTTCACTGGCAATATAAATTAACGTGTAATTCGGTGGAAGATCTCGACTATCTGAATTATAAGTATAGTTTTCATTTAACCCGTTAACTTTAATCCCTTCATCAGTTGTAACTTCCCCCCTAATATCAAATGTTGAGATATCCAGCGCATCAAACATCATTAAATCGCATTCTGTATCAGTGGGGTGAAAGTACTCTGTTCGATATGTGGCCTTCAGCGAAGAGTCTATAGTCAGTGCAATTTTTACGTTCCAAGCGTCTTTTAATTCATCACTTGAGAATTTATTATAAACAGAACATTCCTTTTCCCAATAGGTATTAGATAATATTGTTTTAGCGGCGCTTGATGAGGTGCCAGTATCGGAACCTTCTTCAGAGCCACCACAAGAAAACAAGCCCATTAACGAAAGAGCCGTAACCATCCATAAATTTTTCATTTGTACTCCATACTTTGATAAAAAACTAACGCTGCACCTAATAGACTTGATAATGACTAACCACGTAATTGCGATGTAATAGAATCTTGAACTGATTTTTCGAACTCGTCATCACTCACTAAATCAAGGCATAATTCCTTCGTGCAATAAGAAACAAATTTTATTGGCCTATCATCCGAATTTATAGCCGTTAATTCATAAAGAGTATAAGAATTAAATTGGCTTTCATTAACCACGACATCGGTCGAACTCTTATTGAAATCAGCAACCAAATCAATATTATTTAAACGAAAATTATAAAAATACATGATATTTTTTGAGTCTTTACAAGCATATATAATTGAAAATTCATTAGACTGTATATCAGCCCTTGCAACACAACTGCTTGATAGCACTAATTGATCGGGAAGTATATGTACAACTACTCCTTCTTTACTAAATGCAGAGACTTGAAAAGTAATAAATAGTACTAATACACTTAAAAATTTCATTAAACCATCCTTTGTATTTATAATCCCTTTGAAAAGGGAGGTTAATTGTTTGTTAAATTGAGAAGTTGAACCGAGCAAATGTTTAGCAATCACGTTTGAAATTATTGTTATATTTGACTAACCCATACGCTTAACTTCAGAAGAAATTTTAACTTTGACTGGTTGTTTACCAGGGTTAGTTTCAGAAGCTTTATATTGCTGCTTTGGCATTTTATTTAGAAGTTTTTGAGTCATCCAACCTTCAGGAGTTGAGTTAATTAACTTTTTACTAACCTCCTGGCCATTTGAATCTATGGTAATAAAATAAGATGCTTTTCCCGCCCCTTTAGGTAACCAATCAGGACGACCAGATAACATTATGATTTTAGATGAGTCATGTTTCCAATATTGAGTTAACACTGATGAGTCAATCTCTACGGTTTCTCCAATAAAAGTAGTCTCTGTAGTTGAAGTTCACCCGTTGAGTGCGAACACGACAACAAAAAATAATAAAGCTTTATTCATAAAGCACATCCTTGGCTCAAGATTAATTGATAAACGTAACAATTTTTTATGTAGACGCCTCAGTAATTCCATCTACTTGAATAATAAACAATCTATACCAAACTCTTTAAATTTCAAACCGTTAATTTAACTATTTTGAATTATTTCCT
>JAQWHO010000240.1 GCA_029249355.1 Thalassotalea sp. | reverse complement strand
AAAGTTGACTAACCTAGGTCATGAAAAGTTACACAAAAATACGAATTATAATTAAAAAGTAGTGATGCTGTAATCACGGATTTCAACTTTCAGGGATGCATAGTACTGATTGTGATGCCAATTAAGATGCTTAATAAAAATTCTATCCTTATTAGTTTGTTCAAGTATGTATTTATATGCTTTAGTATCCATGCATTTGCCGACATTGAAAAACAACAAACCATTAACTTAGCTGTATCGAACGCCACTTCAGGGCCTGCATCACAATTAGGCCTGCGTTTGAATCAAGGTGCTAATGCTTATTTCAACCGTATAAATATTGAAGGTGGAATAGCAGGTGAAATCATTAAAATTAAGCATTTAGATGATGGTTACGAACCTTTTAAAACTGTGAAGAATACGCAGAAATTTTTAGCTCAAAATGACATCTTTGCCTTTTTCAATTATGTTGGTACACCCACTACACACGCTATTATAAAGCAGGTAAGTAATAGCAAAATCCCTTTTTTAATGCCCTTTACCGGTGCTGAATTTTTACGCACGCCAGTTATCGATAATGTTTATCATTTACGGGCAAGTTATTATCAAGAAGCTGAACAACAAATTAATTATTTAGTGGATTCTAAAAAAATTACCAATATTGGTTTATTAGTTCAAGCTGATGAATTTGGTACTTCTGTAGAAAAAGGTTACTTAATGGCATTGAAGGATAGAGGGCTTAAACCTACAGTAACCACTCGGTATCGCCGAAATACTAAAGATGTTGAATTAGCGCTAAGCATCCTTAAAGCAAAAGACGTACAAGCCGTGGCTTTTGTTGGTACTTACGAACCTTTTGCACAACTAATTAATTTGGCTTATCAACAAAACTTCACACCATTCTTTACGACTGTCTCATTTATATCTAGCCATGATTTGTTTCAACGAATAAAACAACCGGGTAATGTGTTAGTGACTGAAGTAATGCCGGACCCTAATACTTGTTATGAAGATATTTGTGTGCAGTTTATTCAAGATATGAAAGCTCAAGGGATTGAAGAAACTGATTATGTGCTTTTTGAAGGTTACTTAAATGCTTTCGTCTTTGTTGAAGTTGCAAAGCAATGTGGCTCGTCACTAAGTCGAAGTTGTTTTCTTGAAAAAATGGCGAAATTTGAATACCACCAAAAGGGTTTATCCATTTCATTTACTGACAATGACCATCAAGGTCTTTCAAGTATCTTCCTTAATTTATTCCCTTCAACATTTAATAAGCAATAACCCGATTAAAAGCTTGCCTTTACTGGTTAATTTACCTACACTACGCGACCTTAATTCAGCCTGAACTTTTTGTTCCTTGCCTCTATCTGGTGTTTGGCTGAGCCAGCTAATGAGGCTACAACCGTAAGGAGCTCGTAATGCGTCATTACGAAATCGTATTTATGGTTCACCCTGATCAGAGTGAACAAGTACCTGGTATGATCCAGCGTTATACAGATTTGATCAATGCTGCTGAAGGCAAGATCCACCGTCTAGAAGACTGGGGTCGTCGTCAATTAGCATACCCAATCAATAAATTACACAAAGCACTCTATGTTTTAATTAACATTGAAGCGCCACAGTCAGTTATTGATGAGTTAGAAACTTCTTTCCGTTACAACGATGTTATTATTCGTAACATGATCATGCGTACTAAAAACGCAGTAACTGAAGCATCAGCTATGGCAAGTGCTAAAGAAGAACGTCGCGACGATCGCCGCGAAGTTAAGCAAGAAGTTGCTCCAGCTGTTTCAGAAGCACCTGCTGAAGAAACAAAAGAAGAAGCTGCGAGCGAAGAATAAGCTAGTCGTGACAATCTCTAAATGTTAGCAGCTTCTGTTATGGAAAATACTAAACTAGAGAATTGCCTCGTGTTGGTAGGTGAAGTGGTTAAACCACCAAAATTATCAACAAGCCCTGCGGGTATTCAACATTGTCAGTTTTCAATGGATCATAAGTCCATACAAAATGAAGCAGGCATGAACAGACAAGCATTTGTCAGAATACAAGTAGTGGCAACCGGCGAAATGTCGCAACACTTAACTCGTGATTTGATTGCGGGCAGTAAATTAAAAGTGACTGGTTTTATAAACCGTCATGAATCCAGAAACGGAAATCCGCTTTTGGTATTACATGCTCAGCATATTGAAATGATTAATTAGGTGATTACTTATTTAGCTTATTTTGTTAAAAAGTAACATCGAATATTAGGAGAAATCCATGTCTCGTTTTTTTAGACGTCGTAAATTTTGCCGCTTCACAGCGGAAGGCGCTACCTCTATCGATTATAAAGATATTGCTACGCTGAAAAACTATATCACTGAAAGTGGTAAAATCGTTCCTAGCCGTATTACTGGTACAGCTGCTAAATATCAACGTCAACTTGGTCGTGCGATCAAGCGCGCTCGTTACTTAGCATTGTTACCATATACTGATTTACATAAGTAACTAATAAGGGGTTTTGAAAATGGAAGTAATTCTTCTTGATAAAATCGCCAAATTAGGCGGCCTTGGTGACAAGGTAACTGTTAAGTCAGGTTATGCTCGTAACTTTTTATTACCACAAGGTAAAGCTGTTTTTGCCTCTAAAGCAAACGTTGAGCACTTTGAAGCTCGTCGTGCTGACTTAGAGAAAAAATTAGCAGAAGTATTAAGTGCAGCAGAAGCTAAAGCAGCTAAAGTTGTTGAATTAGCAGCAGTAACTATCGCTTCATCAGCTGGTGAAGAAGGTAAGTTATTCGGTTCTATCGGTACTAAAGATATTGCTGATGCGATTACTGAAGCTGGCGTTGAAATTGCTAAAGCGCAAGTACGTATGCCTTTAGGTACAATTCGTGAAGTTGGTGAGTACGATATAGTTCTTCACTTACATAACGATGTTGATACTAGCATTAAAGTGATTGTAATCGCTGAAGCTTAATTGACTTTTGTTTTCTTTATTAACGTAAAGAAAATAAGGTAAAATTAGGTCATAAAACACCGCATGGGATTTATCCTCTGCGGTGTTTTTTTATTATTTAGCATTTAGCATTTAATATGCGTACTTTATTTATTTTTGACTACACTTGCTGTTAAGTTAAATTTATTATCGAAAACATGTCAAACACACTTCAAAAAACAACCAACTCCTTTAACCGACTTGTTCGCCACTGGTCGATAAGTCTGATCGTATTCACGCTATTATTTATAGTGCTTAATTTTGTTATGAAAGGATCTGAGTTATGGAGTGTTATCGTTTTTGTCGCCTCAGTAATACTATTAACAAGCCTATACGGTACGAATTATTTTTTTCAGAAAACATTAAATAAAGAGCTAAGCCATTTAACTGACTTAGAAAAATGGGCTGACTTATCGAAAATTTGTGGTGATATACAAGTTATTCCTAATGCCGAAGATAACCTTAGTCAGACAATTAATACATTAAATAAGCAATTACAATTTGCGAAAAATAACGATAATCATGTTGATCAAGTCTTAAGAAGTAATGCTTTGCTTGATAAAGATACGGGGGTTGGGAACAGGGAATTCTTTAATAATCGCTTAGAAGCTTTGTTGAAAGAAGAAGATTGCCAAGGCGCGGTGTATTTTATCCAATTTAAAGATTTTGATTTAGTACATACGTTATATGGTGAGCAGCAAGCATTAACCTTGCTAAATAACTTAATACAAACATTAAAGTATCGTTTGAAATCATTACCCAATTATTTTATCGCCAGACGAGATGAGCTAGAACTCGCCATTATTGTGCCTGATATCTTTTTTAATGATGCAGAAAAATTAGCAGATAAATTATTAAAAGGTATGTGTTCAGTCGTTTTACCCGTTGGAATCAATAAAGAAGAATTTATTCATATTGGGGTGAGCTACTTTTCTCAAGCAGAAAATTCATATCAAGTGATGTCGGAAGCAGATATGGCGTTACGCTCTGCACAATTACAAGGACCTTCTCAGTGGTTTATGTATGATCCAGGAGAAGTAGAGCATGCTAGCGCAAAAGGTTCACTTAAATGGCGCACCTTTTTAAGTCACGTTATTGAAAAAAATGCTTTCGTTATTTTTTTTCAACCGGTTATTTCATCGGTTGATGAACGTATATTGCACCATGAAATATTATCTAAGGTTAGAGACAGTGACGGTAGTTTAATTAGTGCTAGAGTGTTTCTACCCATGGCTAAAAAATGCGGCTTGATCCAACAAATTGATTTATTGGTGTTTAAACAAGTTTGTCGATTATTAACTTATGACAATAATCAAAGTGATCATTGCAGTTTAAACCTGTCAATTGAGTCTTTATTATCTGATGACTTTATTCAACAGTTTTTGAAGGTCCTCAAAGATTATCCGACCATTCATGAAAAGCTAATTATTGAGATCAGTGAATATCATTTAGTGAACCACCTTGAACAATTACAGCCTTCATTAACTATTTTACATCAACTAGGAATAAAGCTATTGGCGGATAAGGTGGGACAATATGTAGTTAGTGCGCAATACCTAACCGTTTGTCCTATTCAAAGTATAAAGTTACACCGTAGTATTGTGCTCAATATTCATCGCAAAACTGAAAATCAAATTTTCATTCAAAGCTTAAAGGCGATCAGTGATGTGCAAAATGTTGAAATGTATGCCTTAGGGGTTGAGAGTATTGACGAATGGCAGACATTAAAACGATTAGGTGTAAACGGTGGCCAAGGGCACTTCTTTACCGAGCCTGTAGCTCAAGTGGCAAAGGCCATTCATCTGCCTTAATTTTATTTTGTTCAATCAGTCCGCCTAATCCTTGCAAACCCCCAGTATGCAAAAGTACTATTCTGTGATGCGGTTTAAAATAACCTGTATTGATCAAATCAAGTAACGCTAAAATCATTTTACCCGAATATATTGGTTCAAAGGGCACACCAGTTTTAGCTGAGAAATCTTGCAGCTTTTTTAAACTTTGCTGACTAAATTTCGCGTACCCGCCGTCATGATAGTTATTGAGTATTTTCCAGTTATTTACTGATTTATTCCCTGTAGTTTCGAGCAAGTTATAGACTTCTTTTTGCAAGTAATCTTGTTGCTTTAAAACAGCGATACCTAAAATCGCATGTTGGTTTTTATCACCAGTAATTAACCCTGAAATTGTACCTGCACTGCCAACAGGCGCTATTAATGTGTCGTACTGTGTTTGTTTATTTAATTCTGTGCTGATTTCAGCAACGCCTTTAATGGCTAAAGTGTTACTACCTCCTTCTGGAATAATAAAATAATCAGGATATTGCTGTGATAAGTGCAGTAAATATTCAGTGCTATCACGTTGTCGATAAGTTTTTCGATCGACAAAATGTAAATCCATTCCCCATTTCTTAGCTTTTGAAAGCGTGAAGTTATGAGCATAATGGGCTTCCCCTCGTATTATGCCAATAGTATTTATATTATTTTGAAGGCAAGCGTAGGCAAGCGCATGAATATGATTTGAATAGGCGCCACCAAAACTTATTATCCCTTTAAAGCCTTCTTTTTTCACATGACGTAAATTGTATTTTAACTTACGCCATTTATTACCCGAGATTATTGGGTCGATTAAGTCATCACGTTTTATTTGAACATTCAGCTGGTATTGTTCAAAAAGCGGATGTTGTAGTGTGTGTAATTTTGAAGGGTTTGACATAAAAGTTGATGATTTTATTTAATTAATCGCCATTTTAACCTAAAAAACTTGCGCATAATGGTTAATCAGGGATAATGAATTCAAAGGCAATTTGTTTTTAAAGTATAATAATATCGATAAATGTCAATAATCGCACGGATAAATCAACTATTCTCATCGCCGGAACCAACAGGTTCACTCGGCATATGCTTGCAACAGCAAGCACTAACCTTTTGCTCTCTAAAAGAAAATAAAGAGGCTGAATTTCATCGCTCAGAAGTTTTTGATAATCAGTATGTTAATGCTTTTTCGCAGTCAAAAGATAAAATTAACTTAACAGGGCAGTGGAATATTGTTTTATCGGCAAAGCAAAACCAATTAGTGCAAGTCGATAAACCGAAAGTTCCTGATGACGAAATTAATGCTGCGATTAAATGGCAGATAAAAGATTTAGTGTCTATTGCACCAGACGAAATGATTGTCGATTACTATGACGGTCCCGTTACAGGGACTGGGCTAGAAAAAATAAACGTAGTTTGTGCGGCTAAAAGTGAATTGCTGGCATTAGTTGAAAGTATTCATAAAGATCATTGTAAAATTAAAACTATTACGATCGAAGAGTTTGCATTTACCAGTTTATGCCCTGTTGAAGATGAGGCACGTTTAATTGTTTGTCAGCAACCTAACGAAGAAATTTTATTAATCATCGTTAAAAACAGAGAGCTATATTTTCAACGTCGTTTAAGAGGTATGGCGACGATTGCAACAAAGTCTGAAGATGAATTGAGTATGGGGTTATTGACTCATTGAGTTTAGAAATTCAGCGTTCAACCGATTACTTTGAAAGGCAGTTAAAGCAAGCGCCCATTAGAAGTATTGAAGTGTTAGTGCCAATGGCGAATGAAGCTTTTTTAGCACGTAAACTTGCTGAGAATACAAACGTACCGGTAAATTTATTTACAATGCCAGAAGGGTATTCTCAGCAACGAGAATATGCTGCATGTATTGGTGCTACCATGTTGAATAGCATGGAGGAACGCGCGTAATGAAAAAACTATCGATCAATTTATTACAAGCTGAATTAATTCCTGAACAGCCACTTTGGACGTTAAAGCGTGTCGCATTTCTATGGGCTGCTACATTTGTATTTATGTTTGCTTGGATGTTGTATAGCGACCATCAGTTATCTCAATTAACCAATGATTTTAATTTGGTTAATCAACAGCAACAGCAAAATGAGATGCTACTAGCTGATTTAGAGCGTCAGGTTAGTCAAAATAGAGCTGACCCACTCTTGCAAGAAAAGTTAGCAACAATCAAATTATTGCTCGTCAATAAAAAAACGCTTCATAAGCAATTAACGGATAGTAGCAGCACATACGCCGCGGGCTATTCTGTTGCTATGACAGAATTATCTGAGTTGCATCATAAAGATGTGAGTTTACAAAAAGTACAAATGAACAGTACTAACATGACTTTTTCCGGCATCGCGAGAAAGCCTGAAGCCGTTCCTGCATGGTTAGCGGCGTTTGATAAAGCGACTTTTCTTTCGGGGCAATCATTTAAGCACTTTAGTTTGAGTGAGATAGAAAACGAAAATGCCAAAGCAGTGACACAGTTTACTGTGAGTTCTCATACCTTATCTGAAAAGTCAGGAGGGTAATAATGAAAGAAGTATGGCAAGATTATTCAGCTAAGTTTTTAACGATATCAGCGAGAGAGCAATATTTAGTTTTGCTGACAGGTTTGATTGCAATCACCTTTATTTTCTTCAATGTATTTATTGATGAGAAACGAGTGAAAATTGATTCGCTTACCAAGCAAATCAAGCAAGCTAATAATAGTGTTCAATCTACTCAAACAACAATTAACATTCTTCAGCAATCACTGGAAAAAGATCCAAATGTTGCTATTCAAAAACAAATTGCTCAATACGAGGAAAAGTTAGCGTCAGTTGATAGCGAACTATTATTATTAACCTCAGATTTAATTAATCCTATTCAAATGCGTTATGCGTTAATTGATTTATTAAAAACGCAGCCATCAGTTTCTTTGCTCTCATTTGAAGTGATTGAAGCACAACCTATGACGACAGGTAATCAGGACAAAGATAGTGCTGATAAAAATGCTGAAAATAAAAATAGTGAGCAATCACTTACTTTATACAAGCATGGTATTAAGTTAAAACTTAAAGGTAGTTATTTTAAGCTGAGAGATTATTTAAGCCAGTTAGAGCAAATGCAATGGACCTTTTTTTGGCAAGAATTTGATTATCAACTTATTGAATACCCAAATAGTGAACTATCGATTGAAATGTATAGTTTAAGCACAAAGAAGGAGTTTATTGGTGTATAAATTCTTATTACTGTTTTTACTTGTTAGTTCTGTTAGTGTTGATGCAAAGTCAGTTGACCCGACAAAACCTTTTAATTTAAGTGTTAGTTCAACGGCAAATGTTACTAATAATAATGCGTTAATTTTACAAACTATTGTGGAAAGTGGTGAACACAAAAGTGTGGTCATTAATGGTCAGTTATTAAGACTAGGTGATCAAATTCGTCAATACACATTATCTGAGATAACAGACCATTATGTATTGTTATCTTCTTTAGAAAAAAATATAAAACTGTCAATGTTTTCATCTGTTGTGGCTAAATCAAAATGAAAAGAAAAATAACTATGCATACGCCCCCAAAAAGTTTTTATATAACTTCAATCTTAGTTTTTTTACTGGGATGTCAATCTGTTCCTCCACAGCCCACTCATGTAAAAGCGGAATTAGATCGAGCGATTGCAGAGTCGAATACAAGCAAAACGCCTAAACCGTTATCGACTGTTCCTTCATCCGTGCAGCAAGAATTAATGCAACAAAGTATGACTCAAGCTCGTCAAGGTTTGTTAGCTGAAAAACGTTTAGAAATTGCTGCCAGCCAAGTTGATGCACAATCATTTTTTGCCGCGTTAGTACAAGATTCAAAATATAGTGTTGCCGTTCATCCAGATGTTTCAGGCACCATTACCTTAAACTTAAAAGATGTTACTTTGGATGAAACGCTTGATGTAATTGAGAGTCTGTATGGTTATGACGTTCGTAAACAAGGGAACGTCATAAAAATTTATCCAGCAGGCATTCGCACTGAAACAATTCCATTAAACTACTTATTTGTTAAACGTTTCGGTACTTCAAGCACCAGTATAAATTCTGGCGGTGTTTCTGAGAATGATCCGAATAGCGGTGGCGGGAATGGTAGCAATAACCGTAACAGCGGAAATAACAATCGTTCAAATAATAGTGGCAATAGCAATAATCAAAACGGACAAAGCAATCAAAGTGGCAGTAGCGGTATTAATATTTATACCGAAAATGAATCTGATTTTTGGACAGAGCTAAAAGAAACGTTAACGTCTTTGGTAGGTGATCAGGAAGGACGTTCTGTGATTGTTTCACCACAGGCAGGTTTAATAACTGTTCGCGCATTACCCAATGAAATTGCAGCAGTGAAAAAGTTTATTAATGACACGCAGAATCACTTACGTCGACAAGTGATTATTGAAGCAAAAATTATGGAAGTTACTCTTAATGATGATTATCAACAAGGGGTGAAGTGGGATCAAGTATTGGGTCATGCATCAAGTACTGATCTAACATTTTCAACGACAGGTAATATTGCTAACAATGTTATTTCTTCTGCCATTGGCGGCACAACAGCATTAAGTTTCATTAATTCAGACTTTTCAGGCGTTATCGAACTTTTACAAACACAAGGCAATGTACAAGTACTTTCAAGCCCAAGAATTACTGCGACGAATAACCAAAAAGCCGTTATTAAAGTAGGTGAAGACGAGTATTTTGTTACTGAAGTTTCCAATACAACGACAACAGGCACAGCAACAACAACAACACCTGAAGTACAATTAACGCCTTTCTTTTCGGGTATTGCTCTTGATGTCACTCCACAAATTGATGAGCACGGCGAAGTGATTTTACATATTCACCCTTCAGTGACATTAACGGATGAGCAATCAAAAACTATTCGCTTAGGTAGTGAAGACTTTACCTTGCCACTGGCACAAAGTAGCGTGCGAGAATCGGATACTATTATTCGTGCTAAGTCAGGTGAAATTGTCGTTATTGGCGGTTTAATTGAAACAAGAAAAGTGGATTTAGAATCTAAAACGCCGCTGCTTGGTGATATTCCTTTATTAGGCGAGCTCTTTAAAAGTAAAAACCAAACTATGCAGAAAAAAGAATTGATCATTATGTTAAAGCCAATTGTCATTGGGCAAAACACATGGAAAGATCAATTAAAAGACGCAAGAGCTTTATTAAAAGAGTGGTTTCCTGAAGAAGAGCAAATTGAAGATTAATCACAATTTTTGTTTGCAGTAATTGTTTACAATAATTTTTACAGCAATCATGCATTAACCGGCTAAGTAAGTTATGTATTTATATCATTTTGGTTTAAAAGAATTACCTTTTACTTTAACGCCAAATACTAACTTTTATTTAGGGTTAGAGCCGCATAATGAAGCTTTAGCCGTGTTAACTACCGCGTTACAAACTGGCGAAGGTTTTATCAAAGTGGTGGGTGAAGTCGGTACAGGTAAAACTTTACTTTGCCGCAAATTACTCAACGAAATACCTGAGCATTTTGTTACTGCTTATATTCCAAATCCTTATTTAAAACCTGATGAATTGAGACGTGCAGTCGCGGTTGAACTTGGTGTTAAACAAGCACAACGTATGTCAGTACAATTATTAACACAACGTATCCAACAGCGGTTACTTGAACTTCATAGCCAAGGTCATTCTGTGGTGTTAATTTTAGATGAATCGCAAGCCTTACCCGCTGAAAGTTTAGAAGCATTACGTTTGTTTACTAATTTAGAAACGGAAACTCGAAAATTATTGCAAGTAGTATTATTTGCTCAACCAGAATTAGATCAACGTTTGAGTGAATCTGCTTTTCGTCAGTTAAAGCAACGTATTACTTTTTCATATAATTTACGTGCGATGAATAGCCATGAAGTTGAAAGTTATATTCAACATCGAATGCTGATTGCTGGTTATAAAGGTGCGACATTGTTTAATCATCACTTATGTAAAAAAATAGCAAAAGTCACTAAAGGTATTCCACGATTAGTGAACATTCTATGTCATAAAATGTTGATGTTAAGTTATGGGCAGGGGCAGTTTAAAATTACCAATAAACATTTAAAAATAGCCAGTGATGACACCGAAGCGATTATTTATAATGACTTTAAATTAACGATAATATTCAGTATTTGCCTAACAATCAGTGTTGTTGTCTTTATGGCGTATTATTATGGAGCACTGAAATGAGCGTGATTAATCAAATGCTAAAAGATTTGGATGAACGCCAAAGCGAACAGCAACATTCACATACGAATCAGGTGCCGACGAAAAAGCCGGGTACACCATGGAAGTTAATTACGCTCATTATCATCATTGTTATTGCGCTTAATATTGCTGGAATTTTCATTTGGCAGTTATACAGTGAAAATAAAACCTTCAAAGACATCAATGAAAGTTCATATGATCAAAACCAGCAAGCACAACAGTTGGTTAAAGGTTTAGAAAAAAAATTGCTCAGCTCTAAATCTGAAAAAAACACTGCTTCGAATGATGAAGTACTATCTGCAAATGCTAAGCCTTTTAAAGCAGAGCCTTCTAAAGAAGAACTTGGCAAAAATATTACTCATGAAGATGTTACACAGCAAATAAATGTTCAGACTGAGGAATCGCAAGTTAATGAAAATATAGATCAGGTAAAAGATTCGGGTCAGCAGATCGCGCCTCAAAACTTATCAGAAAATCATTCAGCTGAAAGTTACATACCTGAAAGTAACATAAAGATAGATAAAGTCGTTAAACCAACGTTATCAATTTCGCGCAAACAATTAACGGCAGGGGAATTAACGCAGCAAAAAATTAATCAAGCAGAGCAAGCATTAGCGGAAAATAAACTATCGAAAGCCGAAAAATTGTTTGAAGATGTTTTGTTAATGACCCCTGAACATAAAGTCGCGCGTAAACAATTAGCTGCCTTATGGTTTGGTCGTCAATCATATCAACCCGCAATCAATGTTTTATCTCAAGGCATACAGCTTTATCCTGACGATAGCGAATTTCGTTTAATGAAAGCTCGTATATACTTAAATCAAGGACAAACGATTGCAGCCGTTAATACGCTAAAAGAATTACCTATGTTGAAGATGTTGAATACCAAGCATTGCTCGCAAGCCATGCTCAGCAAATATCACAATTTGATATTGCGGCAACAGCTTATCAATTATTAGCAAAATTAGAACCGACTGCAGGTAGATGGTGGCTTGGTTTAGCAGTCGCTTATGATAGTAATAGTGAATTTGATCAAGCCGTAATCGCTTATGGTCAAGCAATAGATAAAAGTGATCTTTCTGAAAATGCTCGACAATTTGCTCGTCAGCGTGTTCAAGAGCTAGGAGAATAATCGAAATGGCAGCACCTAAATTAAAAATGCGGCTTGGTGATTTATTGGTACATGAGCATATCATTACTAATGAACAACTAATGCAGGCGTTAAATAGTCAAAAATCAACGGGTAGAAAACTCGGTGATACCTTGATTGAATTAGGTCATATTGCTGAACGACAATTATTAGAGTTTTTAGCACAGCAACTAGATGTACCTTTTTTAGATATTAGCCAACGTCGAATAGCTCCTGAAG